>JANOZG010000778.1:0-7164 GCA_031429275.1 Planctomycetota bacterium | reverse complement strand
TCTGTTTGGTATTGGCTTCGCCCTGCTTGGCTACTGCCCGGGGACAGGCGCCGCCGCGCTCGGTCAGGGGAACTGGGATGCAATCGCGGGAGTCCTGGGTCTGATGGCAGGCTCGTACCTGTTCGCAGAATGCTCCGGGTGGCTCGGTAAGACTGTGATGAAGTGGGGCGAACGCGGCAAACTCATGCTCCCGGAACTCCTTGGAATGCGGCTGTCGATGTTCCTGCTGATTTTTGTTTCCGTCCTGACCATCGCAATTGTGGCTCTAGATCGATTCACCGCACGGTAGACGTGCATCTGATCGAGACCGTGAGACGACCGTCGTTCAAATTCTGAACGAGCGAGTCGACCAAATAAGGCCGAACGAAATGCAGCCAGCACAACCTCATGACCCGCGTGTTGTAATGGCGGCTGAGCGGACGCTTTTGGCTTGGGTCCGGACCAGCCTGGCCATGATGGGATTTGGCTTCATTGTTGCTAAGTTCGGTCTGTTCCTGCGTGAGATCGCTGCTGTCAAGGGTATGTCATTGAAACCCGGAGCTGACCTGTCGCTTTGGATCGGCGGAGCACTGGTCGTCCTGGGAGTCGTGGTCAACGTGGCGGCAGCGACCCAGCACGTTCGGACTATTCGACGACTGCTCCGCGGGGAACCGTATGAATTGTCTGTTTGGTCAATTGGTGTCATCGTAACGATTACTATCGCAGTTCTCGGTTTGGTTCTGACGGCGTATCTGTGCTTCTGGAGTCGCTGATCAAGAAAGGATTGGATAACCATGGTCATCCGGGAAGAAGAGCCGCTCAACATAGAGTACCCGTTTAGAACTCTTGACGGTCCGATCACGCCGAACAATGAATTCTTCGTCCGCACGCACTTTCCAATCCCGGTAATTGACGCAAGCGATTGGCACTTGACGGTGGATGGAGAGGTCGAGCGGAAGCTTTCGCTATCGTACAGCGACCTGCTTGCGTTGCCCGCCACGACGGCCATGGTCCTGCTGGAGTGCGCCGGCAACGGTCGAGCTCAACTGGGGTCGAGGGCGAAAGGGCTACTCTGGGAGTCAGGGGCGGTCAGCACTGCCGAATGGACAGGTGTGCCTCTGTCGGCGGTTTTGGAAATGGCTGGGGTGAGGAGCGCCGCAATCGAGGTCATCCTGCAGGGGGCGGACTCGGGAGTGATCGCTGACGAGCCGACGTCGCCGGGAGCGATTGCTTTCGAACGAAGCTTACCGCTCAGCAAGGCGATGCGGCCAGAAGTGTTTCTTGCGTATAAGATGAACGGGGCAGACATCACCCGCGAGCATGGGTTTCCGGTTCGCGCCGTGGTGGGCGGGTGGTACGGCATGGCATCGGTCAAGTGGCTTACCAGAATCACAGTGACCGCAACGCCCTTCAATGGTTTCTGGCAGTCGCTGGAGTATTCATATTGGCGGCGGGATCGTGGTCGGCCTACGCTCGCGCCCGTGGCGGAGATTCAGGTCAAGGCTCAGATTGCCAGCCCCGCACTTTCAGAGCGGATTCCCCGTGGCCAAGCTTACCGAGTGTTCGGAGCGGCATGGGGCGGTGAGTCGGATGTGGCGAAAGTCGAAGTGAGTGTCGACGACGGGAAGACATGGGCCGAGGCGCGGCTGTTGGGCGAAGCGATCCCATTTGCATGGCGCCTCTGGGAGTACACGTGGAATGTGCCAGACACAGTGGGTTGGTATCAGTTAAGTGCGCGAGCGACTGACGTAAATGGACGGACACAACCCGCGAACCACGATGAGGACCGGAGGACGTTCATGATCAACTGCGTCGCCAATGTTGAGGTGGAAGTCAGGTGATCGCATCAGTGTCCGGGAGGTAGAATCTCGCTCTTGTGCGGCTCATCCAGCAGCATGCTCTGCTCGCCTTTGCCGATGCGGTCGAGGTTCCTGTCGCTGGCGGAGATTGAAGATGTTGAAATCCTGAGAGTAGACGAACGGGCCGCACTGGGCTTTACGCCTTCTTCCGCTCGGCCAGCAGGCGGTTGAGTTGGGCTACATCCAGCGGCTTCACCATATGGTGATCGAAACCAGCCTGCCTGGAGCGGCGTCGGTCCTCCTCCTGACCCCATCCGGTTGCTGCGACGATCAGCGTGTCTTTGGCCCACGCCATCTCCCGAATGCGGCGGCAGACGTCAAACCCGTTCAGCTTGGGCAGGCCGATGTCCAGTACAATCAGGTCGGGCCGGAATGCTTCTGCCTGTTCAACGCCATCCAGACCATCATCAACTCGGCGGTAAGGCTGATGCGTCCACCGGGATTCGTGTACTTGGCACTGTTGTTGAGCAAGTTCCAAAACACCTGGGCCAGTCGAGTTAAGTCGCCATCCAGATAGACCGGCTGGGGCGGCAAACTGATAGTTAGTTTGTGGTCGTTCGCTTCGATCTGCGGACGAGCCGTTTCCAGGGCGCTTTGCACAACGGCCCATAAATCGATGCGGGCTTTCCGCAGTTCCAGTTTGTTACGAGTGATCCGGCTAATATCCAGCAAGTCATCCACAAGGCGCACCATCTGACCAAGCTGGCGATCCATCATGTCACTGACCTGTTCCAGGGCTGTCTTGTCCGTGGTGAGCTTGAGAAGTTGCAGGCCGTTGCGCATTGGAGCCAGTGGATTGCGCAATTCGTGTGCTAACGTCGCCAGAAACTCGTCCTTACGGCGGTCAGCCAATGCCAGCGCCTCCTCAATCCGCTTGCGGTCGGTCATGTCTCGCAGGATTTTCGAGAAGCCGGTGTGCGTACCCGCAACATCATGCGTCGGTGTAACGATGCCCAGCGCCCAAAAACGTTCCCCGTTCTTCCGCATGTGCCAGCGCTCGTCTTCGGCCCGGCCATCACATAAAGCGGTGGCGAGTTCCTGACCGGGAATTCCGGCAGACTTGTCTTCAGGAGTGAAAATGATCGAGAAGTGCTGCCCCTGGGCTTCGGCCTCGGTGAAGCCCAGGATGCATTCAGCCTCTCGGTTCCAGGTTGTGACGTTGCCCTTAAGATCCAGCGTGAAGATAGAATGGTCCCGGATGTTTTTGACCAACGACGTAAAGCGGGTCTCGAGTTCTTGCCGCACGTCCTCCAGCCGGCGCCGCTCGGTGATGTCCTCGATGGCAAGCAGGATTAACTCTGTGTGGTTCCGCTCCCGGAAGACGCGGCGGGCGTTGAGGAGCATGACCTTGCGCCCGATGGACTGGAAATCGTGCGCAACCTCGAAGTCGTTGAACGAAGTTTGTTCGGGTAAAACCTCTTCGAGCAGTTTTCGGAGCGTTGGGATGTCCCATTGCCCGTCCCCAAGTTCGTAAATCAGCCGCTCTACCGTGTCCTCGGCTGCGACCTGGAACACCTGATAGAAGGAACGGTTCGCCTGCAGCACCCGCAGGTCAGCACTCAGCACGAGGAGCGATTCCCGCACCGTGTCCATGATGTCGTTGGCGTTGATCGAGGTGAATGGTGAAGGGTCTGACATCTGCGTCACTGCTGACTGGTCAAGGGCGATTAGGGACCGAGGAGAGGACGCTTTCCAGCGCCACGGGCTCAGGAGGCTTTACAAGATGATGGTTGAACCCGGCTTCTGCTGTTCTGCGTCGGTCTTCCTGTTGGCCCCAACCGGTCAGGGCCGCAAGCACAACGTTTTCTTGGCCGGGTTGCTGCCGAATAAGGCGAGCGGTTTCATACCCGTCCATTCCCGGCATACCGATGTCCATGAACACAACGTCCGGTGTGTAAGTCCTGGTTTTCTCCAGTGCCGCCATCCCGCTGTAGGCGACCTGGACCTCGTGTCCTTGCACACGGAGCAGCATGGCGAGGCTGTCGGCGGCGTCCTGGTTGTCGTCCACGACCAGTAGCCGCTTGCCGGATGGTCGAGCGAGATAGCCGTCCTGCGGCCCCATGTGCGGGCCGTCCTCAAGGTCGTGCGGCTGTACAGCAAGCGGCAGACGAACCACGAACTCGCAGCCTTTTCCCAATCCGTCGCTGTGAGCCTGAACGGTCCCGTTGTGCATCTCCACGAGGCTGCGAACCAGCGTGAGGCCGATGCCAAGTCCGCCCTGCGCCTTCGTGGAAGTGTGGTCGACCTGCACGAATAGCTCGAAGACGCGGGGGAGCATTTGCGGAGCGATGCCGATGCCGTTATCCCGCACACGCAGCACGGCCGTGTCGCCGTCTCGGTCGGCGGACAGCCAGATGTGCCCCTTTGACTCCGTATACTTCGCGGCATTGGTCAAAAGGTTGCCGATGACCTGCACCAGCCGCACCGGGTCGGCGTCGAGCAGGAGCGATTCGGAGGACATGCCGACGCTTAAATTGTGCCCCTGGGCGTCCAGGAGTGGATGCGCGGTTTCGACGGCACGGGCGACGATGCTGGCGAGTTCCACCAGCTCTTTGCGAAGCTCTATTTTCCCCCGCATCACCCGTGACACGTCCATGAGGTCATCGACCAGCCGGACGAGATGCTGGACCTGCCGCTCCATCATCTCCCGTGACCGCTCCACCATCCCCGCATCCACCCCGGGCATTTTGAGGATTTGCAGCGCATTGCGGACTGGCGCCAGCGGGTTGCGAAGTTCGTGGGCCAGCATCGCGAGGAACTCGTCCTTGCGGCGGTCGGCTTCCCGAAGCGCTTGGTAGAGTTGTGTGTTCTCAATGGCAACCGCGGCCCGCTGCGCCAAATCAACTGCAAGGGCAAGGTCGGTCTCTGAGTATTTTCGCCCCGACTCGGCAGTGGCAAACGTGAGAATACCGAGTGACTTCCCGGCGACAACCAGCGGGACGCAGATGTAGGATTTCAGGCCGAGCGAACGAATGAGGCTCAAATGCCGTTCGTCTTTGGCCCCCTGCACCAGAAGCTCATCCGTGATCTCAACGACGATCTCAGGCGAACCTGTGCGGAGAACGGCGTAAGCCCCGATCGGTGACTGCGGGTCGGGCGGATATTCCCGCATCAACTTCTGTACCAGGGCGATCTTAACAGCGTCCTGGTGGGCAACGGCCAGCCGTCGCAGATTGCCATCGTCGTCAGCCAAGTCGACAGCGGACCAGTCGGCAAAATAGGGGACGGCTAGATTCGCAACCTTTTGCAACGTACTTTCGTAATCAACTACCGCCGCTAACTCGGCACTGGCCTCGGCCAGAAAATCGGATGACTCCTGGGCCCGCTTTTGCTCGTGAATGTCAGTGCTGGTCCCGAACCAACGGGCGACACCACCATCACCGTTCGGGACGGAAACGATTCGGGTGAGATGGCAACGGTAATTTTGCTGCCGGCGATCCAGAAGGCGAAGTTCCATCTCGAACGGAGCGCCGCTCTGGACACACGCCGCCCAGCGCTCGTGGGCAGCCGGGGCGTCGTCAGGGTGCAGCAACGGACCCAAGGCATCATTGGTCGTATTCCGGGGCAGGCCGGTGAATTCGGACCAGCGGCGGTTCAGGTAGTCGATGCTGCCATCTGGGCGGGCGGTCCACACGATCTGGGGCATGGCGTCGGCAAGCTGGCGGAAACGTTGATCGCTTTGCCGCAGCGACTCCTCCATCGCCTTAATGCCACTGATGTCCGTGTTTGTTCCGAACCAATACAGGATTCGACCCTGCTCATCCTTAAGCGGGTTGATGCGTGTAAGAAAGGGGCGGAATTGCTCGTCCGCACCTTTGAGGGGGAACACCATTTCGAATGGTTCCCCACTGGCAATGGACCTGGTCCACCGGTCCAGCACTTTGGGCAATGTCTCCGGGGCATGAACCGAGTGCCAACCCCAGCCCTCCATTTCTTTCAGCGTCGTCCCGGTGTACTCATACCAGCGGCGGTTGTACCAGAAGATGTACCCGTCTGGCTTGGCCATCCATGCCAGTTGCGGGATCGTATCCGCCAGCAGACGGAGATTCTCCTCGCTCTTTCGCAGTATTGCTTCGGCCCGCTTCCGCTCGGTGATATCCCGTGTGATGTAGCGGGTCTGGACAAATTTGCCGTCCTGCCAAAGCATGTTGGAGTCAATCAACACGTCCCTGATCGAACCGTCCTTGCACTTGAGGCGAGCCGGGTACTCGATAAGTCTTTCGCCTTTATGCAAACGCTTGAGGATGTCGCAGATCACGTCCTCGTCGGCGTGAAAGTCAGCGATGTGGCAACCAACGTACTCTTCCTGGCTGTAGCCTAGCATGTCGAGTTCCGCTCGGTTGGTCCGGATGATCGTTCCGTCCGGCCCGACCCAATTCAGACCGACTGCGGCGTTCTCGAAGAAGTCTGCGAGTTCCTGCTCGCTGCGCCGCAGTTCGTCCTGTGCGGACATGCGCTCGATGAACTGGCCGAAGCTCCCGGCTATCGTCCCCATCATCTCCAGGAGGTTGGCGTCCAGCTCGAGGGTTTGCTTCGTGAAGAACTCGACCACGCCGAGTATCTGATCGTTGACAGCGACAGGAAAGGCAAAGCCACTGTGGATGCCGTAGCGGACGGCGAAGTCGCGGCGTGAAAAGTTTCCGTCGTGAGTGATGTCGATTATCCAGGCGGGTTGCCCGCTCGCCCACACCCGTCCCGGAAGCCCCTGGCCTTTGGCAAAGGCGCGGCTGAAACTGGCCGATTCAAAGTCGTCCACCGGCACATCGGCATTGTGCCAGCTTTGCTGACAGGAAAGTGCATTTTCTTCGCCGTTGACGGTCCAGAAAAAACCAACGTCCCAGGCGAGGTTTTCGCCGACGGCTCGAAGGACACTGCCCGCGGCGTCTTCCACAGATACCGCATCGCTCAGTGCGCTGGTGACGGCCAGTCGGATGTTGCGATGCTGCTCCGTACGCTTCTGCTCTGTAATGTCCCGCAGATAGGCCGTGAACAGC
Organism: Planctomycetota bacterium; assembly: GCA_031429275.1. Lineage (GTDB taxonomy): Bacteria > Planctomycetota > Planctomycetia > Planctomycetales > Planctomycetaceae > SXXK01. The sequence goes on along the minus strand of JANOZG010000778.1, from coordinate 332 downwards.
GGCGGGCCGTCGGTAGAGATTCGGGTGATGGCCAACTCTACGGGGAACTCGCTGCCGTCCGCACGCAGGGCCAGGAGTTCGAGCCGCTTGCCGAGGACCGGGCCTTCGCCAGTAGCCATGTAGTGGGCCATCCCTTGACGATGTCGCTCACGGAATGACGGCGGGATGATAAGATCGGCAAGCTCACGCCCGATCACCTCGCTCCGGGAGTAGCCGAACGTCCGTTCCGCAGCCGGGTTGAAGTCGACCACCTTGCCCTCGTGGTTCATCGAGACAATGCAGTCAAGGGCCGTCTTCAGAATAGCACTTTTCCGGGCCTCGCTCTCTCGAAG
>JANOZG010000777.1:0-1607 GCA_031429275.1 Planctomycetota bacterium | reverse complement strand
TCCTCGAGCACGTGTCGCTGGTGATGGACAACGACCGCGCGGACGAACCCTGCTGCTGAAGACGTTTTTAGTCGCGATGTTTTGGGAATGCCTCCGAATCGCATTGTATGTCGTCACTCAGGTGAAAATGCTTCCGATCATGGAAGAGTACATGCCAAAGATGATGAGCCAGCCCGGCAACAATCCGGCAGCCGGAGAAACGTTCGGTACGATGATGCGGGTCATGACATTGATCGGCATGGGGCTGTGGGTGACCTGGGGCCTGGTAAAACTCGGACTCTATGCCTGGGGCAGGTCCTACTTGAAAAAGCCGCCGGTCGTTGACTACTACACCGCAAACGAACGCAAATCCCAACATGAAAACTGACGACAACTTGCCGCCCAATACCGCATTTCTGCAAAATCGCATCGCGGATTTCTGGCAATCCGTTAGAACCGGGCCAGCGAAAAACGCTGGCGTCTGGCTTGCCATAGCGGCGGTTTATGGCGTCGCGGCGCTGACCATCGGATTCTCATTTGGTATCTATCAGCTACAACCGCTCGATCTAATAAAATTCTGGTTTCTGCCCCTGACACTTTTGCTTTTCCCCTGTGTCCCAGAGGAGTTTTTTTTTCGCGCCATGTTGCTTCCCCGTGATTTGGCCGCAGGAAGCTGGCAGCGAACATCCGGTTACGTGCTTCTCAGTGCCGTAATGTTTACGCTGTGGCACCCGCTCAATGCGCTGACGGTCAACCCAACGGCGCAGCCATTTTTTCTCAACGTGCCGTTTCTCGTCATCGTCTTCCTACTTGGTATCACCTGTAGCCTCAGCTACATCCTTAGCCGATCCTTTTGGGTCCCCCTTGCGATTCACTGGTCCACCGTTGTTGTCTGGGTGCTCTTTCTAGGTGGCCGGAACTTGGTACTTGAACAGTAGCTGCAGAGAATGTAGCGAGAAACCGAAGCTCGGCCTTCTCCGAATCGTTTTCCAACCGAACGTATTGGCGAATTTGGCGGGGGTGTAGATGCGTTGGGAGCCGTCGGGGAGCATGGCGACGTAGACGATTTGGTCTGCAACGGCGGGCTATTGCGACGGTGGAGTGAGTTGGAAGAGGATATCTCCCGGTCCTTTCGGAACGCTGGGATTCCATTCGACGGCACCGCTATCGTCCTTGCCGTCGGGGCCAATGGAGTAAATGACCAGCTTTCCATTTACAGTGGCGAGCTTCAGCGGAGCATCGCCGAAGTCGTCGCGCGGGACCGTGTTGACGCCCGCGTCGGTCATTACCTGCGCGAGATTCCGTGGTGGCTCGGTCTGCGTAAGTTGCCAGCGTCGCAAGGCAACCATGGCTTGTGTCCCGTTCAGCTTCGTGAGGTGGCGAGTGATTGATTCCCGAAACTGTCCGGTGGCTGGCTGCAGCATCCGCACGAGGACCGCCGGCTTTTGTTTGAGGGACTCATCGAACTGTTGACCGGCTGCGAATCGCTCTCGATATGGCTTCTCCGCCAAATTCAGATTGTCGCGATAGGACTCGTCGAAGCCGGCGATTTCCTGTCGCTCATCAAGTTTCGGCAGCAGCGAGTTGAGTTGCTGAACGTCGAATACCTTCGCGCCTTCGCCCGACCC
>JANOZG010000776.1:0-6395 GCA_031429275.1 Planctomycetota bacterium | reverse complement strand
GCGTGATTGCATTGACGTCTGAAATTTGAAATCTGAAATCTGAAATCTCCCATGCCCGCCATCACCCTTAAACTCAAATCACAACCGACCGTTCCGCTCGAAGCGGAATCAGTAACCCCTGATGCGTTCGTCAACATGTCGAACGAACAGATTCGCGCGAGCCTTGTGTATCATGGTAAACGCCAACTCCGAATCGACGACTTCTTTGAAGTTTCGGGCGAATTCAGTGACCAGATTGAAATGTACGGTGATCTGCATCGAGTCAAGCTGATTGGCAAGGGCATGAGTCGTGGGCAGATCAAAGTCCACGGCAACGTGGGCATGCATCTCGGAACCGCCATGCGGGGCGGACTGATCGAAGTCACAGGCGACGCCGGTGACTGGATTGGGGCTGAGATGTCCAACGGCGTGATACAGGTACATGGAAACGCCGGCGGACAGATCGGAGCGGCCTATCGCGGCAGTCTGCGAGGCATGACCAATGGAACCATTATCATCGGCGGCACTGCTGGCCTGGAAGTCGGCATGAGAATGCGACGCGGGACGATCGTGGTTGGCGGAAAAGTCCGAGACTTCTGCGGTCTGCAAATGAAGGGCGGCACGATCGTATTGATGAGCGGAGCCGAAATCCGCACAGGTGCCTGGATGCTTCGCGGTACAATTCTTTCGCTAAAACCACTCCCGCTGATGCCGACGTTTGCACCATCCGGCATCTACAGTCCAACGTTCATCAATCTCTACGCACGCAAGTTAAGTGCATACGGCATTTCGTTGCCGAACCATCCGGCAATGGGCACGTGGTCTCGCCATTGCGGCGATTCGTCTATTCCAGGCAGAGGCGAAATTCTGATCTGGAATCAAGCGTAAAGAGTTTCATTCGGAAACAACTGCGAGCAAATTTCGTGACGAACGGGTAAAAAACGATGAGTACAGAAAGCCCCCTGGTTGGCGTCATCATGGGCAGTCGTTCTGACTGGGAGACCATGTCGGGCGCAGCAGAAATCCTTCGACAGTTCGATGTGCCGTTTGAATGTCGCGTTGTTTCGGCTCACCGCACGCCAGCATGGATGTCAGAATATGCGACCGAGGCAGAAGGCCGAGGCCTGAAGATCATCATCGCCGGAGCGGGCGGAGCTGCTCATCTACCAGGGATGGTCGCGTCTCAAACGGTTTTGCCCGTCCTTGGAGTTCCAGTGCAAAGTAAGGCACTGAATGGACTGGATTCACTGTTGTCGATTGTGCAGATGCCCGGCGGAATTCCAGTCGGCACGTTGGCCATAGGAGCCGCTGGCGCTCGTAATGCTGGCCTTTTGGCCGTCAGGATTCTGGCGATTCAGGATACCAGCCTGACTCAAAAGCTGCATGACTTTCAGCACCAGCAAACTGAAGCCGTACTTCAGAACAGCGAATTGCAGTTGCCCGAGGTGGCAACAGAGTAATCGGAAATGCAAAAGGGAAGATTGGCAATGGAGTTCTGCGTATGCTCGCTTGCAGCGTGCTGACGAACGCCGCTGGCTGGCAATTCCTGATGATTCGCCATTGCCGCGAAACTGGAGTTCATGGGTGAACAAGGTTGAGACAGAAGCAGAACTGAACGCGCTTCGTCTCAGTGTCAAACGCGGCTTGCCGTTCGGTGATGCCAATTGGACCCGAAGCAGTGTCGTTCGCCTTGGTCTCGAAATCACAACACGGCCCAGAGGAAGAGTAAAGAAAGAGACCTGCCCCCCCCTGTCTCACTGTCTCCCTTTTTGTCTCCTCCTGTTCCCGAACTACCTTTTCTGTTCCAGCCACCTTTTCCGAACTGCGACTCAGATTTCACCCGACAAGCTCTCACTCCGGACCTCGCAAAGGCAATGCCTGACAGTTCAGGTTTGCTTGTGTTCGATGCGTCGCGGCAGTACTTGGGGAAGCAAACAGACGAAACGCGATTAACCAAATGCACACCGCAAGGAAGAGCTGACACATAGAAGCCAAAGAAAGTGCAAGCATGGCTTGCCTCTTAGAAGGGCCTCCTGCAAAATTTGCCGGCTCAATTCTGAATGGAGGATATTCCATAAAAGAATAACAAAAGTGAATCGCCTTAAATCCTGCCACCAGACACAAGGGCATTGCCGCGACCCCAACACAGATCAGGAACGTTCGGCCGGAATTGAGCGTTTTTCCATGGCGAGACAAGTACGGGCCCGCGAGCGTTCGTCCAATCGACAAGCCGAATAGCCACACGGACAAAATGTTTGCGATGGGAAGCGAAAGTATTTCGATGGGAAGCTGAATAGGAACCATTTTTGGGGAGAATCCGAAGCGTTCGAGTGATTTGATTGTTCACACTGAGTCACCGCGATTGGCTCAAGAACGCCTCGCGCGGAGACGTAAACGACATCTTACGATCATTAAAACTGAACACAAAACTCGCACTTTCGGGTTATGGGCCGTACGAACGCGAAAGGTAATCCAGACCGACTCTACGGCTCGTGCGGGGTGGCAGGAATCAGCCGCTTGGTTTTCAGTAACTCGCTCAGAGTTTACAACATCGGCTCCCGCCTGAACATCCTTCCGTTGGAGTAAATCTAAGATGAATCGCGCGTCTACGCTGTGGGTTTTCGCCGGATTGTTTTTCGGGGCGATACCGGACGAAGTAAAACCGGTACCGAAGTAAAACCGGCTGTAAAACCGGTAGGTAGTAAAACCGGTACCAGTCACGTCGACAGGGAAGCTTTGGAGTTTTAGACTATTTGCGAACGGTCAGTTTCGAAATTTCGGGAGAGACGGCAATGCCACGAGTGAATCGGCGTGAAATCTTTGCAGACGATGAAATACAGGCCTTTCATCTGATCAATCGCTGTGTTCGACGCATGTTTCTCTGCGGGATTGATGAAAGCACCGGCAGAGATTTCTCACATCGGAAAGACTGGATTCGTGATCGCCTCGAAGTTCTGGCCGGGATCTTCGCGATCGACGTCATGGGATTCGCGGTCCTCAGCAATCACATGCACGTGGTCGCCAGAACGCGGCCGGATCTCGTCAAAACATGGTCCAATGAGGAAGTCGCTTTGCGTTGGTGGAATTTGTTTCCCCTGCGTCGCCAGCAAAACGGTTCGCCCGCCGAACCGACGGAATTTGAACTCAATAACATTCGCAACGACGCATCGGGGCTGAAAGAAAAGCGGAAACGGCTGTCGAATGTCTCGTGGTTTATGAAGTGTCTGAGCGAACCGATCGCAAAACGCGGGAATCGTGAGGAAGACGTCAAAGGCCATTTTTGGGAGACTCGCTACAAAATACAGCCGCTTCTGGATGAGATGGCGATTGCGGCCTGCATGGCTTATGTCGATTTGAATCCGATTCGAGCGGGCATCGCGGCCACTCCCGAGGCAAGTGGTTTCACGAGTGCTCAGGAACGCATCATCGATCGGCAATCGGCTGCCGAGCTCTCGACGTCGGATGCCAAAGATCAGCGTATCGAACACGGCGAATGTGCCGGCTGGCTGGCTCCGATTGATGTCGATCCGTCACGAAAGAAAGTACGCGAAAAGCAGACGGCTCGCCGCGCCAGCAACAATGGTTGTCTGCAGATGACGCTGGATGAGTATTTGAGATTGCTCGACTGGACGGGCCGACAGCTTCGACGAGACAAAGCGGGCCGCATTCCGCCGGAATTCTCTCCGATTCTGGAGCGTTTGGACTGTAGCGCGGAAACATGGCTGGATCTGGTGAAGAATTTTCGCAAGCGATTTCGAACGGAAGCTGGACGGCCCTCGACATTGCAGGGAGTAAGTTCTCTGCGTCGCTCCCGCCGCCACGCGAATTCGTCAGCGTGAGCATCCTTTGGTCAGCAATCCTTCGCCGAATCGATGGCCGCCACTTCGAGAATCTGAGTGTTGTTCGGATCACCTACGCCCTTGAGCGTGCCGCCGTCTCATTTTGTGAACGACTGACTGATGCGTTCTATCTGTGTGCAATTGTGTTGATCTGTGGTTGCTTCTGCTGGTTTTATTCCGAGCCGTAAACGGTTACCTGAAACCGTCCTGCAGAACAGCGAATTGCAGTTGCCATACGTGGCAGCAGAGTAACCACAGTTCCCTTCTCAATCGTCGTCGACCAAGTCCCAAAACTCGGCTTCATCAGGATCTACCGGAGGCTTGGGGGAAGCCGAATCACTTCGACGACCTGTCGTCGGCACGCTTTTCGGCGGCGGCCCAGACGGTGAAGGGCTTGATGACGGTTTGCCTTGCACGCGTTTACCAGATGCGCCGGTCTTTTTTGCAACGGCTTTGCTGCTGGGATTGGTTTGAGGTCTTACAGGAGCCTTCCGGCAATTCGAACAGCGACCATTTGCAAGCAATGGCGATCCACAATCGTTGCACAGCAGCACAGGATTTTCTTCAATCGCCAACTCGCCGTCTGTAAAGATATTTGACAGCGCAGCCAGTGCGTCAAACTCCGGATTGGCGGGTGCAGCAGGCTTCTTAACTGTCGCAGGAAAGCTCTTTCCTGCCTTCACGGGTTTTGAAATCGCCGAAGCAGCGATTTTTTGAATTTCAACATGCGGTGGCTTATCAGAAGCCTGGTGTTTGTCCGACGCAGGCGTCAACGAAATCGTGCCGATTGCTGGTTTCTCTTGCAACTGCGCATTCAGATTTTCCTGTCGGATCAGCTCCGCCTCCGCGCGCCGGCCACTGACCGGTTCGCGAGCTGACACATGCACTCGGGCCTGACGGTCATAGCTGATCGTCACTTCGATTTCTGTTCCCTCCGGCAGATCGGCAGGTAGATCGGTAATCAGACAATCGCCAAGAATTGTTGGCGGACGATCTGCGCCAGCACCGCTTTCCACGATATGTACGTGGACTCGAGTTTGATTATGGACAACCGTCCCGAAGACATGCGTCGTTGCGGTCGGAAGCGGTGTATTTGCGGGGATCAAGTAGTGCGGAACCCGCTCGCCTTTTTCGTCGCGAACTAAAATCCCCAACGCCCTGGCATTGACGCTCTTTTGCTGCACTTTGGCCAGACGGGACGACGCACTACTGCTGAAAACTGTTCGAGCATATTGATCATTCGACAACAGCATGCCTGCATAATACGCAGCACCATGTGCGATGGACTGATCCGGGGACAGCGAAGAATTTAATGTACGCCCGCTGAGTTTTTTCAGGCTTTCACGAATCATCGGCATTCGAGATGCGCCGCCGGTCGTGAGCACCACATCAACGTGGGCCCAGCCGAATTTGTTGTCTTTCAGAATACGACGAGTAACCTCTTCGCAGCGTTGGATGAGTTTGCGGCTGAGTAATTCAAATTCGGCCTGTTCGATTTGATATGTCTTGCGATGCCCTTCATGTTGCACTGTGATGGCTGCTCGCAGCCGAACGGACAGACTGCGTTTTGCCTGCTCGGCCTCCAGAGACAGAAATTGCAAACTTCCACGATGCGAACGTGGATCACTGCCAAAGTCCGCGATGAACTTCTCTGCAGCAGCGTTCACAAGCACTTTTGTGAAATCCAAACCTCCAAGTTCCAAATCTCCATCAGAGGTAACGACGGAGACCTCATTCGTCTTGTATTTCACTACCGCCAGGTCCAGCGTTCCGCCACCCAGATCGAACACAAGGAGTTGCTGATCAATCGCCAGCTCCGTAAACGCCAGCCCTTCATGTCCCAGAACATGACACAACGCCGCAGCTACAGGCTCGTTGATCATTTCAATACGTTCCAACCCTGCAGCATGTCCCGCGATCATTGTCGCATGACGCTGAGCATCGCTGAACTGAGCTGGGACCGAGATCACAGCTTCTGTGATCTCACCAATTTGTTCCTGAGCGGCCGAAATCAGTTTTCGCAGAATCATGCCGGAAATATGCACAGGCGTGTAACGTGTTTCGCCGATCTGCCAGAACTTGTTCGGATCTCCAATGTATCGCTTGGCATGAACAACAACGCGATCGGGACTTGCGATCGAATTCCGCATCGCCTCTGTGCCGATGACTGGCTGATCCTCATCAAAGAAAACGACCGACGGCGTTGACAATTCACCTTCCTGATTCGGAATTGTCACCGGCTGGCCGTATTCGTTCAGCCATGCAATACAGGAGTATGTTGTGCCGAGGTCAATCCCTACGGCATTGGTCGTCTTCATGATGAATCTCTTAAACCTTTCGGGCCAAGGTCCCGGTTCGCCTCGACATGCGTTCCTGGTGCTGTATCGTAATCATAGCGCGGCCGGATCACTACAGAAACTGACATCTTCTGCAGCATCAGAGCACAGAATCAACGCGAGCGTGACAAGGAGCACAGTTTTGTGGCAGAATGCGAGAAGAATTCGGCTTGAGATTTTGGCGTTTCGAGCAGAACAATCGTGGACTCCTTCATCATCGAGTTGTTTGAACATGATCACA
>JANOZG010000775.1:0-3836 GCA_031429275.1 Planctomycetota bacterium | reverse complement strand
CAGGCCTGGGCGCTGGATGCATGGCAGGATGGAGCAACCGGCATTGTTCCCTGGCAAACGGTCGATAAATCAGGGAGTGCATTAAAGGAAGCGGATCAGCTCGGCTTGTTCATCTTCGACAGGGACGCGGCTGGCGAAACTGTCATTCGGCATTCGATGCGACTGAAGGCTTACCGCGATGCTCAGCAGTTGATCGAATATCTGAATCTGCTGCAACAACGTCGAGGCTGGTCACAGGATCAGATGCGTCGCTTCGTCAATCAATACGTGAATCTTAACGCCCACGTCAACAAGACCAATGCAGAAGACGCTGGCACGACGGCGTACGGTCGGCTTTCAGCTTCGGGACTTGAGACACTCAGGTTGGCAACGGCAATTCTTCTTGAAGAAAAGTAAAATACCAAACAACTTTTTACCCTAAATCTTTTTGCCCATAACGTTTTCGTTTGATGATCAGTCTTAGCCCGGCCGTGGGGAGTTGCTTCAAAATGCGTGGCACTGTGCTTTCCTGAAATCAGCCGGTTTCAGGACCCGCGATGGCAGACTGCATGGAGATATCCGGTGAGGACAGCATCTGGCCCAGAGCCATTCGCGTCAGCTCACGGATCGGGTGGAAGCCGAGTTGTTTGGCCAGCTGTTGAGCTGTGATGTTGGGTCCCGGAATATCCCAGAAGATGCGCCCGGTCATCGGACCAACGAGGCCTGGAATGATGCGTTCGGCACTTTCCGTCGTGCGGGTGGTTACAGGGCCGAGATAGGATGCTCGACGACCGGAACGGATCATGCCAAAGCCTTCGTCATTGGAAATCGTGAAGGAGCATTCTTGAAGTAGCTTCAAAAATGCAGATCGATCCGCTCCGAATGCGACACGGTCGACCTGTTCAAGTGGTGTGATCTGCGACACGACGTGATTAGGACGAACGGGTTCCGACGGTTGATCGGACGAGCATTCCCACCGGTGAAATCTCCATTCTGCCACGAAGCCAAGTTGTTCATAAACAAACTGGCCTTCCGGAGTCGCATCCAGCTTGATGCAGTTCACGTGTCGGTCGCGGAGATACGAGAGACTCCGCCGCATCAGAGCCGTAGCAACACCGCGTCTTCGGAAATCCGGATGGACTAACATCATGCCGATCCACGCCAGATCTTTTCCATACGTCGTGGTCGTGACCGTGCCGATCAATCTTGTGCCGGAGAAGGCAGCAAAACAACCATTCGGTTCGTACCGCAGGACGCGCAGCCAGTCAGCGCGAAGCTGGTTCCAGCCCGCCAGTTGCACAAATTCATCGACAAACGTCAGGTCGTCTTCGCGGAGAACTCGAGTTTCTATGTCATCGCCGAACATCAAAATTCCCTGACAAGGGCTGATAGCCCTCGACCTAAATGAGCCTCCCGGCTCGTGGACATTAGCCGCTCACGTTGTTCGCTTGCCGAAAGATGCGCGCAGCGCGCATAAAATCGAGCAAGACTCAAAAAGTCTTGCTGCATTGGTGTGTGTCATTCACGCTGATAAAGTATTGTAGACGAGGTTCAGCTTCATTGCCGCGATAGCCGAGGATCCATTTTTGAATCACAACCCGACTTGTTTAACCCGTGCGGGTGGTCAACGGCTGCGCTGTCATTTGGTGAACCACCAAGCCAACGTCTTTGATGTGGGTATGGGCGTAGCGACCGAGTCGTGAAAGAGACGGATGTCCTGGCGCCGGCTTGGTATGCAACCGATGTTCAAAGTCCGGAAGCAGCGGTTCATGCGACAGAGAAATGACTGACAGAAAAATGAAACACTTTAGAAAGACATCTTTCTGTCTCGTCAGTCCTTTGCGGCCGGGCGACAAGGTGCTGGAGATACTGGCGGCGGATTCGTCCACGGGGACACTGTTTTGCCTGAGCGCGGCGGGAGAAGTTGTCTGGAAGACGAAGCTGCACAATTCCACGGATTCGTCGCCATCGGTTGCGGATCTGGATGGTGACGGAGCGATGGAAATTGTCGTCGGTGTGATGGCGATGGCCGATCGTCATGGACGGGTGTTAGTTCTCGATGCAGCCACTCAAAAGGAGAAATGGATCGCGAAGGTCCCCGGCCATGTGCAATCCGAACCGGTACTGGTGGATCTGAACGGGGATCATGTCATGGATGTGCTCGGCACAACGTGGCGAGGTGAGAAGTGCGTGAGAGCTCTTTATGGGCGAGATGGCCACGAACTCTGGAAGCATGCGATGCAGGGGGACATGTATCATGGCCTTTCCGTTGTAAAAACTGCCTACGGTGTTCGTCTGATTGCCGCATCGATTGCGGGTGACGTGACGATGCTGGACGGGAACGGCCAGCTGGTCTGGTCAAAGCAGCCGGGAGGATACTTGTTTGCTCCGACCACTCGGGCGGATGTTGATGGTGATGGAACTCTGGAGATTGCGGTTGCCAGGCGGTCGCATGCATCTGTTCGATCTTGCAGTCAATGAACTCTGGAAGACCGAGTCCATTGGCAAGGGCTCAGATCAATGGCCTATGTTCCGCGGCAACCTGAAACGAACTGGCGCGACACCAAGTGTACTGCGACACCGTGCAACCGATCCGAAGTGAAGTGTCAATATCACCTTCGGCTTAAAAGGGGGGCTCCGGGAACCACCGACCAGAGTCTGAAGAATGTCCTGCAGCGTCCTTTGCTTGTGCTGCTTGGAACGAACGACAATGACCCGAACCACGAGAGCATGAACAAGAGCAAAGAAGCGATGCAACAGCGTCCTCATCGCTTCGCGCGAGAAAACGACTTCTTCGAATCCGGAGGGCGTCAGGCCAAGGAGCATGCAATCAAACTCGCGTGGCAACTCAAGACTGTCCCCAACGTCGGGCACAGCAACAGCGGCATGTCAGCACCTGCTGCGGAATGGTTGTTTGAGAAGCAGTGAAACAAAGATCACCACCTCGAAAATCCCGTCGGCGGAGCGACGGGCGTACCGTACACCCGTCGCTCCGTCGACGGAACTCCTATTCGTGTCTGCAAGACACCGGATGACTCGTACCAAGTCGCCACGATGAGTAGCTCAATAATTCACAAGGTTTGCACCTTGACAACTACGAAGCCCTTCGTTTATTGTTTGTCTACGAAGACTGTCGTATGAACTGATTCGTAGGATTCGAGTTATCCCGGGATGAGAGGTGTGTCTATGGGTGCTGCTGATTCGCCACGTCCGACGGATGCTGAGCTGGCTATTCTAAATGTGCTGTGGGCTCAGGGAGCCTGTACGGTGCGGGATGTTCATGAACGACTCAGTCAGGAGCGTGAGATGGGCTATACCACCGTCCTGAAACTGATGCAGATCATGTTCGAGAAAGGTCTGGTCACTCGTGACGACTCCCAAAGATCCCACGTTTACAAGGCTCGGCAGAAGGAACAGACGACTCAGCGAATGCTGGTAACGGACTTGCTGGCCAGAGCTTTCGGGGGTTCCACCGAGAAACTGGTCATGCAGGCATTGTCGGCGAAGAAGGCTTCAAAGGAGGAGCTGGCTGAGATTCGTCGAATGCTGAACGATCTGGAAGGCGGTGCGACATGAGCCAGTGTTTGGAAAGCATTTTGAATCATCCTGTAATGGAATCGCTCGGCTGGGTGCTACTGCATTTTCTCTGGCAGGGAGTAGGCATCGCTGTTGTGCTTGTCGTGGTCCTGGCGGCCATGCGGCGAGCGTCCGCGAATGCGAGTTATCTGGCCTCCTGCACCGCGTTGCTGGGAACAGTTTTGCTGCCCGCCTTCACGTACGCTGTGCTGCCGGATCGAGAAGTCGACAGTGATCGAACAACTCCGGTTGTGGCATTGTCGCAGGGCATTTCTTCGACG
>JANOZG010000774.1:0-4385 GCA_031429275.1 Planctomycetota bacterium | reverse complement strand
CGTGACATCTAAGCCAGACTCCTTCCAAGGCTGAATCCTTCTCAGTCCGCACGCCACATGCGGGAGTCTGGCTTTTTTCATATTCCCCCTTTTTCCGCTACCCCAGTCTTTTTCCTCCTAAAAATCCTTAACGGCGTTGCCGTCATGGGAGCCAATGCATAGTGCCATTTGTAAGATGATTCGACTCTCATCGCTTCAACGATGATCAACAATTCCGGATCGGTTCCATGCGCATGAGCGAACAAGGCACCATCCAGTGTCTCAGTGTCTGCCTTGCCAAATCGATGAAGTGGCCTGGTCAACAGTCGTAGTTCATCCGACTGAACTCGACCTTCAAATTCATCTGAAGCCGTAAATCGATTGGCAATGTCGCGCATTTGTATCAAACGCTGCACAGTGGTGTTTGCAGGTTGCGGAGCGTCGGGCACAAGCTTTGAAATCGCGCCTGTCCGTTCTGGCGACCAGACCGTCTCACCATCAAGAGTTGCCGAAATTGGTCCCGATGCCAGCGACTGAAACTCGTGAATCCACAAATTGTCGCTCGTCAGAAACACCTGAGCGCCGATCATGGGGCGACCTATTTCTGTGGTCCAAAGTACGAAGCAGCCGTCCTGAAGACCACTCACCGGATTGGTGAACCTGAGAAGTGGTTCGGGAACGAGCGAGAGTTTGACTGTTTCATCTTCGGCGAACGCAATTTCGTATTTGCTGACCGACGTCTTCATGAATTCAAGTCGCTTCGACGCAATCCGCTGCGACATCGACTTTTCGTCAGACTTCTTTTCAGTCGCCTTCGGTTCTTCGTCCGCTCGACCGACCATCGCATCAGTCCATATGAACGGACCAGCCAACATCGTCGCGAAGAAGACTGTTCTAATGCATTGAGGCCATTTCATCTGTTGCCTTCCATTCGGGCATTTCAGTTATTTGATCGACGCTTCTCGGAAATAATAGAGGTATCCCCAGGTTGATACATGAGATTGTGGCTGACCAGGGTCCGGCCAGATTTTCCTGCCATCATATTCTAACTCTACGGGCCATGCCGTCATGTGCAGTGGTCGATAGGTCCAGATTATCTCCCCGTTCTTTTTTTCCGCCTGGACGATCAGGACGAGTGACGGATTTGTTCCCGTCGCAAAGGCAACCACGGCCCCATAGGGGATATCCGCCACTTGCCCTCGCTACCTCACATTGTACAACATCAGCCAATAGGGGTCAGTTGGCTCGCCGACAACATTGGGAGTTCGCGGGGCAGTCCAGAACTCTTTCCCGTCCAGCAGGACATGCAGTTCAGCGCTGCCCAGTCGAGAAAAGCTGACTTTCCAGCGAGCGTCGCTGCTGTCACCATGTGCCTCCAGTTGCACGAGAATCTCCGGATTTGTGCCGTGAGCGAGGGCAAAGACTGCTCCGTCGATTAACGACTGACTCTCATCTGAGTATCGGTGCACGGGTTGCACCAGGAGTCTTAACTCAAATCGGGAATTGTCCGGATCCCAGAACTCATGCGATTCGAAACGACGACAGATTTCCTTCATCTGCCTCAACCGCACTGCAGGCTGAAGACCGGCTTTCGGAGCGTCTGGCACATCCTTCAATTCAAAATGTGAGTTGGCTGGATTCCATTGTTGCCCGGCGACTTCGTCAAACGTCAGCAGACTCGGCGAGGTCAAAGTCCAGGCATGGACCCATGTGCTTTCATTTTCGACGGGGCGAAATTGTTCCATCATCGCGATTGGTCGGCCGGTCTTTCCCCACACCCATAGCGTCCCCGCTTCATTTCCTCGAGCCGCATCGCCAAAAGTCAGCAGTGGATTGGGAACCATTTCGACCGGCACAGGACCGTGTTTCTCCGACCGGTGAATCTGAAAGACGGAAACATGGTCACGAGCATCCTTCAATGCCTGTGAAACGGGCGGTGTTGGTGTTTGTACCGGTTCGGATTTGTTTTCGTCGGATCGCAGTATTGCTGCGAACGAAACCACTGTGATCAGCGAAATGAGCCTGCTCGGGATACGAAACATGGTCTTCTGCTCACGAGTTGAAATCAGGAGTCTGTCTGAATATCGCGGTTGTTGTGAGCGGCAAGGCGCTAGCCGCCGTTTTTTCAGGTATTTCTAATGGACACCGGCGGCTAGTGGTCTGTTGATTTAATCCTAACCCGAAGCGTCAGCGAGGGATCGTTGCTGAAAACGCGGCACTTTTATCCCTCACTGACGTTTTGGGTTGTGAAAACCCATTAAATCAACACCCCGCTAGCGCCTTGCCGCTCACGATCCTGGAGTATCGGGACAGACTCCTACGGTTCGAAATCCGGCTTCGGGCGCTGCTCCAGGAAGTCCCAATAATGCGGCTTGCCGTTTTCGGAAACGGTGCCTTCGGGTGACTCCCAGACCTTTTGGTCATCAATGGACACAGCCAGTTGATAGTCCGTGAAGGGGGCAAAGGCGTAGTGCCATTCGGCCTTTCCTTCGGCCTGCCGGGCTTCGACAATGACCAGCAGTTCCGTGTCGGTGCCCTGGCAGAGCGAAAACACGCCGCCATAACTCACACCCTCATTAGGAATCGAGTATTCGTAGATCGCAGTGGGAACAAGTCGCAGTTCCCAGCGGGCCTTTATGGGATCTGTTGCGTTGGCGGAGACCCGACGTGAAAATGCCTTCGCCTGCAGCTTTTGTTTGAGTTCACTGGAGTCCGGTGGATCGGCTTTCGGGAACGGCTGCCACTGCAATCCTGGCTGCTCGGTCGTCCATGATTTCTTCCCAGGCAAGTCCATCGCGATCCCATTTTTGTGAAGCGAATGGAATTCATTCATCACCCAGCGATTGCGTCCCTGGCTCCAGGCAAAAATGACCCCAATGATGGCGGGTCTGCCGGATGCTTCTTTCCAAACGTAGACAGCGCCAATGTCGTCGCCACGCACGGTCTGAGTGTGGCGAAAGATCGCTTTTTCCTGGAGGATGCACGGCGAATTCACAGCATCTACGGGAGTGAAGACGTAATCCTTCGCGAGCGAATCGGCCACTCCCAGCCAATGTGCCGTCACGGCTTTCTTTGTCGCCGCTTCGTCCGTTTTGGAATCCTGCTGGGCCTGGCATGGAGCAACAAATGCGATCGCTGACAAGGTGACGATCAGTTTGAAGAGTGGAGACATGATTGGCCTCAATCAAAAGCGAAAGGGGGGCCTGGAAATGGTCGTGACGGTCTGTTACTTAATCGCAGAATTGCGATACGTAAAAAAGTATCCCCAAGTCGAAACTTCGCTGGGCGCCTGGCCCGCACCCTTCCAAACGGGTTTTCCTTCGTGGGACAATTCAACTTGCAGGGCCGTCATGTGGACCGGGCGATACATCCACCGGCTGCCTTCGGCTGTCTCTTCAACCTGCAGAATGAGGAGCATAGAGGGATTTGTCCCTGTCGCGAACGCGAAGACCGCTCCATACGGAACGTTTTGTTTTTCCGCCTTAAACTCCATCAGAGGCCGTGGCATCAGACGCAGTTCGGTTCCATCGGATGCGGAAAACTGGCGGCTGATCTGACGGGCGGTGAATGACAACGCAGCAGGAGTTGCTTTGACTTCGGGATTTCCTGGCACTGCGCTGGCCAGTACCGGTTCTGCCGTGACTGCGGTCTTGCGGCCTTCGCTCCATCCGCATTCCACGGGGCTGGAATTGGCGTTTGCGAAGCAGTAAGTCCACATACTGCCACCGCCACGATTATTAACTTCAATCTTCTGAAAGAACGCCGGAATCTCACCATCCATCCAGACCCAAAGTGTTGAGGCCGCCACGTCAATGGCTTCGTCGGTGTATTTGAGCAGCGGTTCCTTTCGAACTTCCATAGGGAGCTTCGAGCCAGCTCCGATGACCTGAAAACTGCACTTTCCGGCAAGCTCTCGCATCGCTTTGAGAGCTGGTGAATCGGGCTTTATGCTGTCTGCTTTGGCGGGGTCCCTGGGCTCATCGGACTGACTGGCAGTGGCCGCTGGAGTCGCTGACTTTTCGTCGTCCGCTGTGCTCACAGTAGACCACTGACATAACACAACTGCGAAGAACGCCCATCCAAATTTGAAACGGATCATTGTATTTCTTTCTCGTGTGACGTGAATTGAGCAGATTGATCAGGGAATTGATGAAAGGGGCCTTCTGACTTCATTGATGGACGTTTTTCACTTCGTGTCCGAACCTTTGATGCTGTCGAGTGAAACCGAAGCTGTGGGACGTGTCATGTAGGGATCGGTGATCATGGGGTTCGTGTACGGCGTGCGGTGATTGGGCACACGCCAGACCTCGGTCTCATCAAGTTTCAGCCAGAGTTCACGGTGAGTGAATCGCACGGGAGCGTAGACCCATTTCAATTTGTCTCCGTCTTTGTGACATTCAAGAAGC
>JANOZG010000773.1:0-4329 GCA_031429275.1 Planctomycetota bacterium | reverse complement strand
CAACAGCTTCTGCGGTCGAGGGTCGTCCAGTTTTCATGTGGGAGGCGCCCAGTTTGCGATGGGTGACGGGGCAGTTCGCTTTATTTCCGAAAACATTGACTGGAAGCCTGACAACGTCGTCAATAGCACGTTCGAAGCACTCGGTGCGATGGCCGACGGAACTGTCCTTGGGGAATTCTGAGTTCAAAGGGCTTGCAGAGTTGTTTAGCGAGTCAATGGCTTTGTGTGGCCCAACGATCAACATTCATGCATCAGGATCGAGCAGTGACACAACAATTTCGGTTGTCCATTCTGGAGATTTCTCGGCAATCTCTGCTCAGGATCTGTTGCTTGCTGATCTGTGTATTGCTGACAGGATGCGGTGGAGGGGCGAGCGTTGAGGTTGGATCGGTTTCCGGCATTGTAACCCTTGACGGCAGCCCCCTTGGCGGTGCATCAATTACGTTTGAACCGCAACAAGGCCGTCCAGCTTCCGGGGGTACGGACGAAAAAGGTTACTATTCGCTTTCGTACTCCAGTAATCAGTCCGGCGCAATTCTTGGGCCGTGTCAGGTCAGAATTACTACCGCATTCGAAGATGAAGAAGGCAATGTGTCGCCAGAAAAAGTGCCTGCGAAGTATCTTGAGCCGGGTTCGTTGAACGCTGACGTAAAGTCAGGCTCCAACGAATTCAGCTTTGATTTGGTGAGCCAGTAAGACTGGACCATTCTGGGCCGTTTTGGCAAGCGGCAGAATGAAAGTCTATTGGGAGTTGGCTGGCTGAATCCTGCAAGTTTCCGCACATGCTTGCCTTGCAGCGGGAGTTTTGACGATCATACATGGAATCTGCAGCCACTCCCTGGCTGCACTCGCCACTCATTCCATGCTCTGTTCGGAGTTGCTCAATGCGGATTCAAATTGTTGGCTCAGTCGCAGGATTTATCTTGTCTGGATACTTTGCCTGTTGCACGACGTTGTTTGCTCAGGATGCAGGGCCGGACCTGAAATGGAAGACGCATACGATCAACGATCAATCGCCGTACGAAGCTTGCGGAGCGGCGGATTTTAATGGTGACGGCAGGATCGATGTTTTCTGCGGTGATTCATGGTACGAAGCTCCAATGTGGACGAAACACAAAGTTCGCGATGTTCCGGCGAGTGGCCCAAATCCGCATTACTACGAAGACTTTTCTGATTCACCACTGGACGTCAATGGCGATGGACGCAGTGATATCGTCACATGCAATTATTTCGGCAAGCGAGTTGGTTGGGTGGAAAATCCCGGTGGTGATGCCACCGC
Organism: Planctomycetota bacterium; assembly: GCA_031429275.1. Taxonomy (GTDB): domain Bacteria; phylum Planctomycetota; class Planctomycetia; order Planctomycetales; family Planctomycetaceae; genus SXXK01. Next base: position 3,050 of record JANOZG010000773.1, on the reverse strand, counting down.
TGCGTGGACTGAGCATGAAATCGATACGCCGGGCAATATGGAAACCGGCGAACTTGTGGACATCAATGGCGACGGAAAACTCGACTTCCTGCCGAATACAGGCAACGTAGTTGTGTGGTATGAGTTAACTCAGCAAAAGCCAGAAGTGGTCTGGAAGAAACATGACCTTGGCAGTGAAGGTTCTGGCCACGGCGTGGGTGTTGGAGACATCAATCGCGACGGACGTGTCGATATCGTCACTCCCAAAGGCTGGCACGAACAACCGAAAGACCTGACTTCAGGCAAGTGGCCGTTCCATGCGGAATTCGAGCTTGGGGCTGCAGGCATCTTTATTCACGGTCGCGATATTGATGGCGACAATCTGACGGACATTGTCTGGGGTATGGGGCATGGGTTTGGTTTGAGTTGGCTCAAGCAATCAGCCGCTGCCGACGGTAAACGTGAATGGACGAAGCACGGTATCGACGACACTTTTTCGCAGGTCCATACCTTGATATTCACGAATCTTGATGGCGCGGGCGAACCGGAACTTGTGACTGGTAAGCGAGTTTATGCGCATGAGGTGGAACCTGGCGACACGGATGGATCGGTCGTGTTTTACTACCAGTTCGACCGAGCTGCCGCGAAATGGAATAAGCACACCGTTTTTCGCGGCGACCCTGCCGTGAACGCTCCGAAAGACGCCAAGGATCGTTGGGCCTTGAAAGATTTCCCTCGAGGCAGCGCCGGCACCGGATTGCAGATGGCTGCCATGGACATGGACGGCGACGGAGACGTCGATCTTGTTTGTCCGGGGAAGTCGGGGCTGTATATGTTTGAAAATCTCGGCAAGTGATCTTGCAGAATCGCGATGCCGTAGCCCAAAGCGGAGCGATGCTCCGGCCTATGCACGATCAATTGCTGGAACGGCGCTCCGCTTGGTCCGGCCTACAATGCGTTGGTTCGATCCACGGCGACGCAACGAAACAGGAAGTGGACTTCTCCACTCTTCTTTGCTGATTCCTACTCCGGTAGTCCCGCAAGATCAGCGGGTAATTTTGGTTGATCTTTCGCTTGTTCGGCAGCAAGAAGTGTGCGGAGTGCTGTCACGACGTCTGGTTTCCCGGCCGCCATGTCCGACTTCTCGTACGGATCATCCTCAATATTGAAGAGTTGTGGTTTGCCTTTTCCGGAGACAATCAGCTTCCAGTCGCCGTGACGAATGCTATGCCCGCCTTTCATCGCAATGTAGATCGTGCGAGGTGCTGAATTCGCTACCGCGCCGGTTAGAATTGGCCACTGATTGATACCATCCCAATGAAGATCTGCCGTTGAGTTGTATCCGACAAGTTTGGAAATGGTTGGCATCCAGTCGACTGCGTGCATGGGTGTTGTGTGCTTTCGTGGCGTCAGTTGCCCCGGCCAATTTGCAAATGCACAGACTCGGGTGCCGCCTTCGTATAAGGTATTCTTCTGGCCTCGGAGCGGATCGTTTTCGCTGTTGAGCGGTGAATCGCCGACTTCGCCAACGTATGCGTTCTTGAGTGACTCTATGCCGCCGTTATCACTGGTGAAAATGATGAGTGTGTTTTCTCGCTGACCTGTTCGTTTCAATGCATCAACGAACTGACCAATCTTTGCGTCCACCTGAGAAATCATCGCCGCCATACGCAAGCGTGAATCCTGTTTCGCGGGATCATCATGAAACCTGACGCCGTCATAGAGCCGTTTGAATTCCTCAGGCGCATCCACCGGAGTGTGTACTGCGTGAAAAGGAACGTAGACAAACCATGGGGCTTTTTTCTCTTCGATTCGGTGCAATGCTTCTGCGGCGACGAGTTCTGTCGCGTTGCCTTCTTCGTGAAACAGTTTGCCGTCACGATGCCACGTGTCTTGGTGCGGGCCGTGACGATACTTGTGAGTCCAGGGATCGGCAGCACCAGTGAGAGTTCCATAACCATGATCGAAGCCGAATTGATTTGGTCCCCATTCGGTTTTTGCTCCCAGATGCCACTTGCCGGTCTGATACGTTGAGTATCCCAGGGACTTCAGCATTGATGCCAACGTCAACGTTCCCAGTGGCATCGCTCGCAGGTTGCTTGGTGCCAATGCATGTGGACCAAAACGGCCGGGATATCGCCCGCTCATCAAAGCTGTTCGAGTTGGCGTGCAGACGGGTTGGACGTAGTGCTGATCGAGCTCAATGCCTTCGCGGACGAGTTGGTCCATGTTCGGAGTTTTTCCAAAACCATCATGCCAGCCAACATCACTCCAGCCCAGATCATCAGCGACAATCAACAGGATATTTGGTCGGCTCGGCAACTCAGCTGCAGCAGAGCATGAAATCGAGCCGCTCAAATAGAAGGTTATCATCAAAAGTGATCCCTTCACTAATTGGAATGTGTCAGCGGAAGTAGACATAACTCGCCCCAATGTTATTTTGAATTTGCGCGCGGGTGTGGCACCGGCCGAATGACGTCGATCGGCCTACGGGAATACCATGATGCCGAATGAGTATTGCAGGGTTTTCCCGTATTAGTCAAGTTGGGCAATGACGGTCGTGTGTTTTAAAGCGGGTGAAAAAACTATCGATTACCGGGCAAGTTAAATTCTGATGGTTCGATAATCTGCACAGTTTCCGCAGTTTTTATGGGGCAAGGTGCGCGCATGGCTCAGAGCGTTGTCGATCTATTTCAGCAACTGGCACGGAACGATTTCGGTTTCTTTTCGAGGCTACATTCGGTTTCTGAGATCATGTCTACGAGCGTCCCGCAAGTCAGCTCGGAGGCTTCGTTGGGCGATGTCGTGGGACGGCGCGATCCTTTTTCCATCGGGTCATTGGTTGTAATGGATTCCGAGAAGGGAGATCTGATTGGACTGTTGAAGCACATGACCATTCTGCGTTGTCTCCCAAGGTATCTGAATACACTCAAAGAAAGTGATCGCGATCGCACAATTCTGACTGGCAATGTCTGTGACTATGTCACGCGTCGGTCGCCACATGTTGGATCTGCAGCCAGCCCGCTGGAGGTGCTGGAACTCATGATGAGCCAGCAATGTGACTGCGTCCT
>JANOZG010000772.1:0-3313 GCA_031429275.1 Planctomycetota bacterium | reverse complement strand
GTTTGCTCGGTCCGGCCTACGATTCTGTGCACAATGCAGGCTGGCGCCCTCCAACCCCGGCCACCCGTCAATCCCTTGCTGACAGAGTCCCCAGTCCTTAGCGACGATTCACAGGGTTGGACGACGGCAGCCCGGCTGTCTCGCGGGAAATCACCGGCAGATCCTGCAGTGAGAGAATCCGGTACTGAGGACCGGAACAGCGGATCATGAACCGGACCATAGCGACCGGAAGATCGTCACCCGTTTGTCCAACGGCGATGCCGCTCTGAACATCGCCATGAGTCGTAATGTACGGTCCGAGGGATCGGAGTTCTGCCGCAGAAACGAGACCACGACTCGCCAGCCACGCGATCGAAGCGAACTCATCGCTACCTGATGTCAGTCGAATCTCATCCTGCATCCGGGCAAACGTCCGTGCCAGCGAATCGGAGATGCCTGGCACCGTCCGCAGCACAACCTCGGAGGCCTCGTTGATATTGATGCGACCCGGGAGAAAGTCGGCGTACGTGCAGGTGAGTATTCGTTCGAATTGCGGCAGCATCCTGCGAATGGTGACAGGATCAGCGGCCCACGGCGATTGCAACAGTGTGTCCTTGCCGTCGACAGAAATCCGCACCTGTCCGCCGAACAAATCCAGCAGTGACCGAAACTCCATCGACCCACCCGTCAGCGTGAGACCACCTCGATGAGTCTGCTCAGCTGTGAGGCTCGATGGAGTGTCTTCGGCAGTTCCTAATTGAGCAGCCAATCTCTTGCGAACGGACTCCAGCCGTTCCAGGCGTCGACGTTCCATGTCGGCTCCCTCATCGGGTTTCAGGTCATCCAGATAAGTGGCCCCTCGCATGCGCCACGCGGCAACAAAGGTTGCGGCCTCTGATCCCAGTACCGGTTCAAGCTCATCATACAAAGTCGCGAGGATCGGCTGGTTGAGGTTGATCTTGCGCCGTCCGTCAGGCCGCAGCGTACTTTCGCCGCTGAGCACCGTCAGCCATTCTGACCAACCTCGCTGTGTGCGAGCATCTTTGGAATTGCTGGACGTGTGATTTTGGAGAAGATTTGCGTCAAATCTTTGATTGTCTGAGTCTGATGTGCGGTCTTGGTCTGCATGTGGTCCGTAGAGCAGAGTCTTCGTGATTCCTCGAACCTGCAGAAGTTCGCGGAGATCCTGAAAACGTCTCTGCCCCGGCCTGCGTGGCGGCGTCAGACTGGTGTAATACGACGATTCCGCGCCGAACTCAGACACTTCGTCATCCGGGTCCATCCAATCCAGAATGGCATCCGCTGTCTGGATCGTCAGCCCTGGAATCATCAGCAGCCGCTGTCGAGCCTCACTTCTCCGCGACAATTCAAGCGGCAGGCTGTTGAGGTTTAACTTTGCCGATTCATCGTTGAGTCCGAAGACGACAGATTGCCCTGCTGGTGGCACATCACGAATCAAAGAGACAAACGCCGATCGCTCGTTCGGAAGACTGATAGGCAACGGCGACTGGAATCGGACGGATTCGGTCGCGCCACTTTGACGATCCCCGTGCTCTCGCACCACGATCGCTGCCAGTTCTATTCCCGAGTTTGCAAGCTCGCGGCGCTGCAGGTGAGTCAATCCCGTGGTCACGGCGGTGTACTCCGTGACCATCTGGTTGGAGAACGAATACACAGCGAAGCTCAACATCATGACGACAACCAGCACCAGCACCAGAACCATTCCTGTGCGGTTTGCGTGTCGAGAGTGTCGCTTGAGGCCGCGTTTCATCGATTCGTCCCCTGAGGAATCGCCACGACAAAACTTGCGGGCCTCGTTGTTCCGCGAGAGACTTCGTCAGCGAACGAAATCGTGAATTCCACAAGCAGCGGAATCTCGTGAGTTCCCCGCTTCGACCAGTCAGTCTCCCACGTCTTCCCATCAAAGTACTTTAGCGACATTGATCGAACGTCCGTGGAAATCAACTGGGAGGCAATACTTCGGCTGCGAGCCGTCGCACCGACTTCAGCAGAGATTATTGATCTGACGAGTCCTTGCGAGACGTCGCTCGCGGGGAGTTCGATGGACTCCCTCGAATTCCCCTTGAACATCAGCGGGATGCGTTGTGTTGATCCGTCGTTGATCCACCAGACGACGTGCTTCGGTCCGGAGAAATTCGAAAGCTCATCCGAAGGTTCGAATCGAGAACTGGGATGCTCTGTCAGCACCGCGAAGAGTTTCGATGTTCCCACGAAAGGAACCGGCTCCGGCATGGCGAGCAATTGCGAATTTGCCGGCGACAGATCGGTGCTAAAGTCGTTCGCGGAATCGTTCTGCTGACGAGTTACCAAAAGCTCTGAATCATCGCCCGGTTCCGGCACCCAGAGGGGAGTGACGGAACGCAGCGATTCGGAGACATCTTCTGTGAGTCCCCGCACCAGATGGGCCGTGTGAATTTGTCCTTTGGTGAGAGATCGGTATTTCCAGTACAGATGCGTTGCAGTCCCCAGTGCGGCGATGATTAAGCCACACAGTGCCAGTGCAACCATGGTTTCCAGCAGCGTAAAGCCCGCGTGCGTTGAACGTCGTCGCTTCGTTTGAGGAAGACGTTGTGCAGATCCGGAGTGTCGTGCCGACGTTTTCACCGGTGGTCCCCCGATGAGTTCGTGACATTCGATTCGGTACGCGTGGAGCACAATCGCGACAATGAAAAGGTTGAGATGTTCTTGTGTCTTCCTGCTTGAAAGACTTCAACCGTCAACATCCATAGTCCTGCGTACTTCGATGGCGACCGGCTCGCTGACCAATACCATCGGGGATCATCCTCGAACGGTCGTTCAGACAGATTCGCTCGCATTTGCTTGTCACAAAGCAGTCGATTCAGTTGCGACTGGCACCGCATGGCGGCTTCCGTTTCGAGCTGCGAGCGAAGTGCGGCTGTAGTTCCGGACGAATTGTGCTGAGCGAGCACTGATAGCGCGGTCGCGAGAATGACGGCCGCCAGCAACATCTCCAGCAGCGTGAGTCCCTTCCTGTTGTTGCCACTGCGCGCGGCGGATCGCCGTCCCCGTATTGACGAGGTGTTCAGTGAGGATCTGGCGGACTGAAGTGGTACTTGCATCGTTCAGGAATCGTGGCTGGAGTCTTACACTTCTTGCATTTTTGTGGACGAATCAACTGAAAGCATACGACACAGACATCACCCCGGCGGAGGATTTGTGGTTCTGATGCGAAAGTGCTTCACAGGTTGCCAAAATGCAACCTAAGTCAGTCAAAGATGAAAGCATCTTTAACCGAGGATTCAGAAGATGTTCCTGCAGCAGCAGCAGCAGCAGCAGCAGGCGTAACCAAAGG
>JANOZG010000771.1:0-2455 GCA_031429275.1 Planctomycetota bacterium | reverse complement strand
ACAGAACTTGCGCAAGTATCGTATGGCCTTTTTTCTATTTGTCGTACAGCCCAAGCTGCAGCTGGACTAAGCGGATCGAAGGAAGCCCCGGGGGTTCGGGCTGGCTCCCTCCAACCCCGGCCACCCACCAATCCATTGCACACAGAGCAGTTGTGGTGAATGCCAGGTTGCCTTCAGCCATGAGGCATGACTGAGCTACTTTGGAAATTTCCCTTCTTCGCTGTCTCCGCGAAGCAGGCCGGCAGACGATTCAAAGAATCTGCGCCTACGATCAGGCACCTGGCCGGACTGAGTGGATTGTTCTTCAAGATCGTTCAGATTCGCCTGGCAGACGCGGCAGCCGACGGTGTTCAGATGGAAGTCGATGTAAGCCGCAGCATCAGTGGATAGCGTTCCTAACAGGTAGCCACCAAGTTCTGTGCGAACCGGGCAACTTAATCTGCCACGTTGCCAGATTTCGCCGATGGAATTCCCACCCTGATCTCGATGACGAATCAACACCGCCAATCTCGCTCGGAGGGCGGAGTCCTGACGAAGTTGATTTTCGAAGGCCACCAGACGTTCTGCAGGCAGCAGTTCATCAAGCCAGGCAGCTAATTCGCGGTCAGTCCACTGCATGAAGGCACCCGTTGTGAGAAGAAATATTTTGCTCAGCCTACACTGCAGCACTAGAAATTTCTTTAGCAGCGTGTCGATATTCAGTGTGTTGCCGATACGAAGAACGTCACGATTCTGGCGAACCAGACGACTTGCCGTAATTGGACATGTCAGTTAAATTCGGCGCTTCCAGTCGAATTTTGAACTCACGATTGTCTTCTCAATGCTCTGGGTTCCGGATTCGCTCTTGTCAAAGACAACCTGATTGTGTTGTATCGCCCTTTCCACAATTCTGACCCGCCAAAACTGCACCAATTGTGGCATGTTTCCGCTTTAGGGCCGAATGCAGCGGAAGGTTTTTCCTGCGATGTTTTCGAACTCCTGGCGTGCTCTCAGCCGTATTGGGACCCCAATGGTCTGATTATCGCCCATGATCCTGAAACCAATCGCATTGCTGGATTTGTCCACGCTGGATTCGCTCCCAACGCCGATCAATCAGGTTTGGATCAAACAAAAGGCACAATCTGTGGATTAGTTGTCCATCCGGAATTTCGTCGCCGCAAGGTGGGAACGGAATTGTTGAAGAAGGCTGAAGACTATCTGCGAACCAAAGGGGCAAAGACAGTTGTCGCCGGTGCTGGTCTCGAGCAAAACCCATTTTATACCGGGATTTACGGTGGTTTAGATCCTTCAGGGTTCTGTGCGTCTGCCGCCAACTGGACAGAGTTCTTTGCTGCTTGTGGTTATTTGCCCGCCGGAGAAGTGTTGATTTTTCGGCGAGACCTGATTCGCAGCAAAGATCCTGTGAACGCAAAATTACTGCGACATCGCCGGCACTTAAACCTGGCAATCACTGACCGTCCTACGAACGAGTCCTGGTGGTGGTTCGCAAGATTTGGTCACCTTGATTCATTGCGATTTGAACTGCATGAAAAGGGCACAGAAAACGTCGTAGCCTCCGGGCAGATTATCGGCATGGATTTGTTTATTCCCAAATGGGGTGTGCGCAGCGTGGGCATTCGCGAAATTTTTGTTCCCGCTTCGCAACGTCGCCACGGATACGCTCAGGCACTGTTATTGGAAATTTGCCGACGCCTGAAAGGGGAATCTGTCGAGCTCGTTGAAGCCCACGTGCTGCCGACTGACAAAGCAGTGCTTGATCTCTTCAGTCTGGCCAAATTTGAACAGTCGGGCCAACTGCAGACATTCAGTCGGACGCTTCAGTGATTGAAGCATCACGGCCCAAAGATTCTATTGATCATTCGCGTGCAAATTTCCATGGCCTGCTGCTGGGCCTGGCGGCTGCGGTTACTTATTCAATCGCCAACCTTGCACTGCGCGGCCTCGCAAAAACCGACAGTGGTCCTGGTTGGTCCATGTGGGTTGCGGGGACAAAGGCGTTTCCCACGTTCTTTGTTGCGATCATTCTGATTTGCGTGCGGCGATGGCGAGGTCAGACGTCTTTCACGGACTGGAACTTTGTGTGGCCGATTGCCATCGCAGCATTCTTCAATCAGTTGGGAGGCAACCTGGCCTTTCAAATGTCGCTTGTCGAAATTGGACTGGCGATCAGCGTGCCGATTTGCTTTTCATCCATCATCTGCAGTGGAGCCATCGTTGGAAGATTTGTTTTGGGCGATGCGGTGAGCGTGCGAACGGGCATCAGCATGGGACTTATGGTGGCCTCGATTATTTTTCTCTCCACAGCCGCCACAAATCGCACATCGCCGGTATTGTCCGCCCCTGAAGGCGATTCGAAAACTGCGATTCCGGCCGCTGACGAATGGGGCACGGTCACTGGAGTCGCGCTGGCGATGATCTCCGGCCTGGCCTACGGAATCACGGGCGTCTATATTCG
>JANOZG010000770.1:0-2991 GCA_031429275.1 Planctomycetota bacterium | reverse complement strand
ACATGGCGATTTCCCGGCCCGTGACAATTCTCACATTGATTGCCGCCCAGCAGCCCCTGCAACAGTTTTTCAGAATCGTCCCCCGCGAATTCTTCATTGATGAATCCCGTCTCAAATCGAAAATACTCCTCGGGTTCCCACCCCGTGACGTGACAGGCGATACATTCTGGATCATATGATCGCTTAACGCCACGAAGGCGGTCGAATCCCTTGCGTTTGTTGGCAGGGTCAAGACTTTCAAACGCATGCGCATGTGGCGTATCTTTCCAGACTGCGTGAGCCTGGGTGTGGCATTCGCCGCATTTTGCTGCACCAACAAATTTGCCGCCTGAAGGATGAGGCACCGTGCCGTCCGCACTCGCAATTGACTCGGATTTAAGTCGATCCTGATAGGTCTGCATCACCTGAGTCATGCGGTCAGAATCAGCAAACAACTCGCCGCTCAGTGTGACCAATTCAAAACGGACTGGATTCTCTGCATCATCAGGATAGAGACCCAATACTCCGGCCGTCTTGCCTTTCTTGCCGACTTCCAGCATGCGAACGTTTCCAATCAATTCCGGCTGCTCTTTACCCTCGCCGAAACCATTCGTTCGAACGATGGTATCAAGAGCAGGGAAATCCTCCGCTAGTTTCTGCGATTCTTCCATAGTCGTCTGTGCCAGGAGAATCTTGAACGTGACGCCCGCCGCATCGAAGTCTTTCAGAACGGCCTTCAATGCTTCGCCGGGATCACTCCATTGCAATTCCGCGTTTTCGGCTTCCTGAGGTGTCATATCAGGAATCACCGATTTACGTATCGTTTCGCTCATGACACTTGTGACGCCGATTTTGACGCCGTTGACTTCGAAAACTGCGGAAGACAAGGGCGTTCCCAGATCTTTCGAACCAAAGAAGGTGACATTCGCACTCAGAAACTTTAGCGGATCATCCCCGTCGGTTAAATGTTGAGACAGCAAATATCCAGGTTCCAGTTTCAACTCTTCCGCACCAAGCCCAAGCGCGACGTATTTCAGTTCACGCATCGCTTCAAGAGTTGCTTCGAATTTGAATTTTGCCTGAGTCCCCGTTCGACGTGAAAGACTACCAGCGTCGATGCCACGAGCATCCCAACCCAGGTTGCGAATTTTGTCGAACAACGTGGCACGTCGCGACATACCACCAAGCTGATTCGCCGTGCATCCACAAGGTTCAAAGTATCCCTGTTGTTCCCCAGTGATGACCAGAGCCACTTTCGGAGTCGGCCACTCCGGAAACTTTAGCGGGGTCGCATCGGCTCCCGCGTGCGATTCTTCGCCAACGGGGTTCGTTGAAGAATCGTCACTCGCAGGATTCCCGTTGGTACCATCCCCAGCCGCGTCCGGCGAAATCCCGCCATCGGAGGTTGCTGTATTTTCATTCACGGACTCAGTGGCGTCACCAGATTCAGGCAGTCCAGCTGTTTCAGCCTTCTGGCTCTGCACAAAATAAACGACAACTCCGATTGACGCGGCACATGCCAGCGATAGCAGTGCTAGTATCGAACCACGCATTCAGCCTGTATCCTTCAAGAGTGGGCCGGCAAAGGTTTATGACATTTCCCCTTGACGGACGATAGTTCCCCGCAGTTTCGAAGTGAACCCCAAACGGCCCAATTCGTCTATTTGGTAGCGTCATTCAGCAAAACCCCAACGCATTTCGAGCACACTGCGTATCAAGTCGTTCTACAACTTCAGTTTCGCTAAATATAGCGTGAAGTACCCATCGTCAGATAGTTTTATGAATTCGGTGTTTGATGGGATTTCATTCCGCCCAGATAATTACGGACTGGAAGTCGAACGAACATTTCGCAAAACAGTCTTTTGTCAGGAGACGAAGTTTGAAGGGCCGAATGCGTTCCGATACGATCCCGCCGAATTGGTGTCCACGAACGTTCACAATAATCCTCCCGTTTTGAGCCGTCTATGAGTATTTGCAAGAAGGGTATTATCCTTGCAGGAGGTACCGGATCGCGTCTGTTTCCGCTAACACTGGGGATCAGCAAGCAGATGGCTCCCGTGTATGATAAGCCCATGATCTATTATCCCTTGACCGCGTTAATGCTGGCTGGGATACGGGAAGTGCTTGTGATTAGTTCACCTCGGGATCTAGGTGGATTCCAGAAACTACTCGGCGACGGTGCCAGCTGGGGTATGAAGTTCTCCTATGTCGAACAAGCGAAGCCGGAAGGTCTCGCTCAGGCGTTTATTTTGGGTGCCGATTTTGTTGGCTCGGACCACGTCGCATTAATTCTTGGCGACAATATTTTCTACGGCAGCGGTTTTCAGAAGATTCTCCATTCGGCCGCATCCAATGAAACTGGTGCAACGATCTTTGGCTACGAAGTGCGCGATCCCGAACGTTACGGTGTGGTTGAATTCGACCAGCACGGCAAAGCCATCTCACTTGAAGAAAAGCCAAAGAATCCAAAGTCAAATTTCGCGGTGCCAGGCTTGTACTTTTACGACAACTCTGTCGTCGAAATCTCTAAGAACCTGAAACCATCAATCCGCGGCGAACTGGAAATCACAGACGTAAATTGCGAATACCTGCGTCGCGGTCAGTTGCGTGTCGAAATGCTGTCGCGAGGTTTTGCATGGCTTGATACTGGCACTCACGATTCATTGCTTGATGCCGGAAACTTTGTGGCGGCCATTGAAAAACGCATGGGATTGAAGATCTCCTGCCCGGAGGAGATCGCGTTTCGTCGTGGCTTCATCGACAGGGCTCAACTGTTGCACCTGGCCAGTTCTTTTCCCAATGAGTATGGCGCTTATCTGAAGCATGTCGCTCGTTGATGATTCATCGGTTGTTGCTGAAAGATCGCGTTCATGTTCTTGATTTTGGGTGGAAACGGCTACGTCGGCAAGGCATTCCAAAGCCATTTGGAAAAGCAGCGTCTGCCGTTTGAGGTGGTCTCTCGTTCCCGGATGGATTATTCCAAAGAGGCCGATCTGCTGCAGTTGATTCGTG
>JANOZG010000769.1:0-1675 GCA_031429275.1 Planctomycetota bacterium | reverse complement strand
GCCATTACGTTGCGTACACGTTTGACCAATACCTGTATCAGTCGCCAACGAATCCCAAAGAGGGCTTTGGCCTGTTTGGCCAGGCAGGACTCTCGGATGGAAATCCGAATCCGCTCGACTGGCAGGTCATTGTTGGTCTGGGAGGTACTGGTTTGTTGATTCCGGGCCGCAGCCGAGATAACTGGGGCCTGGCCTACTACCACTACTCAGTGAGTGACGATCTGAAAGTCTCGGTCGCCCCACTTGTTACGCTCGACGACGAAGATGGATTTGAAGTCTTCTACAATGTCTCGGTTACGCCATGGTGGACCGTTGGAGCCGACCTGCAAATGATCGACCCGGGCCTGAGTACCAGAGACACAGCCGTCATCGCCGGACTTCGTACGGTGATCCGGCTTTGAGCGTCTCGATTTGCGACAGATTGTTGTTTCAAGCAGAATGACCCTATAGCGGGCACTTTCACAAGGCAGCCAAATAGCTGCGAACGCCCTTCGCCGCAATCGGGCACGTTCCTGGATTCTGGACATTCCGAGGGCTTGAACCTTTGCGACTTCAATCGGATCGAATCTATCGCCGAGATCTCGAATGCTCAGGTCGTTGAGCGCGACATCGGAATTCGGTTCGACGATGACGCGGTCAGAGTCGGAGTATTTAGCAGCTCAAAGCGCTGCCTGAGCAATATGATACCGACGGACTGCGGTTTCTCGCGAGAGCGCTCGCGGACGTTCACCGCACCGACAGTCCACTGAGATGCGAAACTGCCCCCCAGTTTCGCTAATTGGGCGAAGTTTCGCGCCGCAAGGCCATTTGTCAACGGCGCAATAAATGAAGATTGAGCTATACGAGATTGGAACGGACACATGAGATGCAGAAACCGGGGTTGGCAATGGGCTCCTGTAAGAACGAGGCGAGTTGGCGTCGCTGTCCTTGGCTGCTCCGGTCACATCGACCGATGCGGCGAACCATGTGGCGACAAGCCCCTCAGGTGTAATCAAATTGATGGCACGTTGTACATGCTTTCCGGCTAGGCCCGCGAGTGTCAGAATCCGGTTGATTTGACAAAACTGGTGGCAAAGATTCAGAAGCCGTTGTTCACTCAGGATGAACCGTCCTGAGGTAGATGCGATTTCTTTTCAAACCGCTTCGGTCATGAGAACTGATATGCAAAAAGGAGGATCGGCAACTGCGTGGGGGATCGCGACCGACGCAGAAAACTGAAGCTCGCTCACACGTCACCACTGCCGGTCACTTTACACACATTCGTTTCTGTTTCGATTCTGTTTGTGATTCCCGTCAGACCGACAGGCAGTTTCTGCCGGTGAACAGCAGCACGGTCTTGCGATCACAACACATTTAACACGTCACAGACTCCGCAGCATTTTTTACATCCACCGAAGAGGAAGGATTCATGAACTGTGGCATCGATTCTCACGATACATCTACAACGGTGGATCAATTCCGCGGCCTATCAGAGGATTGACATCCCACGCTCGCCAACCACACTCGACGATTTCTTGAACAATCAGGATCGCCACTCGGCGTCAGCAAAGTTGGGGTTGCGTCGCAATGTAGATCATGTGAGATCTGTTTACGGTTGATGAGGGGCGAAGGCGAGACGTCGTTGGGCCTGGACGGAGGTTGGCAGGTGTTCTTTGCACCAGGCTTCAACCAACTT
>JANOZG010000768.1:0-3061 GCA_031429275.1 Planctomycetota bacterium | reverse complement strand
CTCAGATCATGAGCCGACTTTGTATCTGTGGGGCATTTGTGTTAGTGACGACAGTTGCGATCCATGGCATTTGTTGATCGCGGCCAGAGAACGGTTTGAGTCTTCGTTGCCAGTGGAGAGACCACTGACGGAGCCGGATATCGCCTTGCACCTGCCCGGGAAGTATCTGGTCCTGATCGAGGCAAAGTTCACATCGTCAAATACTCACTACGAAGATGGTCCACGGCAGAGTTCTTCGTCGTTGACGAAGCAGGAGCTTGTCTCCATCTATCAGGATGAATCGCTGCGTATTGTGAACATCAACGCGGCGGAATCATCAGTTCGAGTTTACTACCAACTGTGGCGGAACATGGTCTTTGCAGAGTGGATGGCCCGACTGGATCATCCGCAGACACAGGCGTTCCACGTCAATCTGGTGCGAGACGGAGCAGACGTCGAAAGTGCCTTTGAGTTTCGCCGCATGGTGAATGAGCCTTATCAGGGTCGGTTTCAACGACTAACGTGGGAAAGTCTGTACCGGCGTCTGGATGAACGCAGCGAGTTGAGCCGCCTCAAGCGATATCTTGAATCAAAAACAGCGGGACTGCAGCGAGCTTTCTCGCTCTGAGCAACTGTCATCGGTTCAGTCGGTCAATTGATTTCTGAGGATTCTGATCGACATGGGTTGGTGCATGAACGGGGGTGAAGTCCAACATTGTTCAACGCTCCAGTAACGCGATTAATGAACAGGGTTGTTGGGCGATAAGTCCATCGGCTTTCGTTTTTTACGAAGTGGAAGGACGCGTCTTGAATTCTGAAAATCGAGTAAAACTTTTTTTTGACACCTCAATCGCAACGATGGTCGTTTGAAATCGCACCGACGGCCGTTTGACAAAAACCGCTCATTCCGGACTGCGTACCGAATACGCCGCGAAGAGGTTCTTGGCAGCAAGCAATTCCACATGCATGTCGCATGTATTCCGCAGCCTGATAGTAACGTGCTAACAGCATAGGAGAGTGCATTGAACCGTAGGATGGTGTTGACAGCTCCAGAGTTTTTCTAAGAATGGTGACTCAACGGCAAGCTGTTGTCGTCATGTTTTCAATTTCATTTCTACAGCTCAGACAACTTTTTCAACTGCAGGCGTAACAGCAAACCCACGGATAAGGCGGTGGGGACCTCAGTGCATCAAGTGTCTCGCAACGACGATCGTTGCGTAAGCTCTGCGAGTCGCCGGGTTCCCTCCGCTCGACCTCAGTGTGAGAGATTCTGAATCGTGCTATGTCGCTGTGGCAGGTGACACGACACATCTTCTTTCAGTCCGCAGACGCGTTGACGTTGGAAGTTCAATTCAGAAGCCCCGCATGTTGAACTGGAGTTTCCAAATGCCCGAGTCAGCCGCCGAAGCCAGAACGTATCTTACGAAGCAGGACGTCGCCAACCTTTTACAAGTGTCCGTCCGGCAAGTCGACAACATGGTGAAGTCGAAGCAGCTTCCTCCCGCCTTCTACCTTTCAGCACGGACTCCCCGTTGGCGACGTGAAGATCTGGATGCCTATTTCGCGGCGAAGACAACTGCGGCGATCACATTGGGATCGAACTGAACATCTCAGTACTTGTCATATCCGCACGTCATCCTGTCCACGCTGATCAGTGATATCGTGCCTGTTATGCCCGCTTCACAAGTTGAAATTTGCTATGGCACATGTCGAGAAACATGGAGACGGTTATCGAGTCCGTTTTATTGATCAAGAAGGAAATAGGCAGACGATTCCGGCCAAAGGACTCAACAAGACGCAGTGCCAAAAAATGGCACGGCATATTGATGAACTTGTGGTGGCAAAGACTTCCGGGATCACGATGGATCCACAGACGGCCGTGTGGCTTTCGAAGATTAGTCAGGCACTTCATGATCGTCTCAGTGGGCTCGGACTGGTAGAAGTTCGAGATTCATCAACGCTGGCAGAGTTTTTGGCTGCTTACATCAAACGCCGAACAGATGTGAAGCCTGGCACGCATCTGAACTATGACCGCGTCGTGAAGAACATGACCGATTTCTTTGGTGCAGGTAAGCCATTGAGGGCGATTACTGTGAGTGACGCACTTGCTTTCCGTGACTGGCTGAAGAATAAGGAGGATCTGAGTGAGAACACATTGCGTCGGCGTTGCGGACGAGCCCGCCAGTTCATGACAGCAGCAAAAAAGGCCCGCATGATCACCGAGAATCCGTTTGACGGAATGACGGTCACAGTGGGGGGCAACAAAGAGAAAGAGCGATTCGTCACACTTGAGGAGACTCAGAAGATTCTGGTCGCCTGCCCCGACCCGGAATGGCAGCTAATCTTTTCGCTCTGCCGCCATGGCGGACTGCGATGCCCGAGCGAAGTTCTGCTTTTACGATGGCAGGATATTCATTTCGACGAACGGAGAATCGTTATCACCAGTCCGAAAACGGCTCACCACAAAGGACACGAACAACGGGTGATCCCGCTGTTTCCAGAACTCGCATTGGCCTTGAATGATGCCAAAACAGAAACAGCGACAGCGGAATCCTTTGTCGTCACTCGATACCGTTGTCCCAACCAGAATCTGCGGACTCAATTCAACCGGATCATAAAAAAGGCAGGTTTGACTCCATGGCCGAAGCCCTTCCAGAATCTTCGATCGACACGAGAGACTGAACTAATGGAGCACTATCCTGCTCACGTGGTTTGTGAGTGGATCGGTAATTCAGAAGCAGTGGCCCGCAAGCATTACCTCCAGGTCACGGACGCTCACTTTGAACGAGCATCACAGCCGCCGTAGGAGGTCACCCAATGGATGGGGTTCCGTGGGGTTGAAAATGGGGCAGAAGGTATGGGCAATGAGAAGAAACGAATGACCGCGAACGACAAAAGGGCCGGAAAAACCGAGTGTTTTCTCGATCTTTCCGGCCCCTGCCGATCATTGCCTAATTGAAGATTAACCCGGCCAGGACTCGAACCTGGAAAATCAGAACCAAAATCTGATGTGTTACCATTACACCACCGGGTTACTGTGAACTTCACGGATTTTAGAGTGACCATTTCGGAAGGACAAGCG
>JANOZG010000767.1:0-4234 GCA_031429275.1 Planctomycetota bacterium | reverse complement strand
GGCCTATTGCTATAGCTTTCACTTCCCGGACACCTGGAATCCTGATCGCAGCGATCATCTGTATCGCCAGGTCATTTTTGCTGATGCAAAATCGCCTGTCGCGGATGATGCTTTTCGACGTCTTATGGAAATCTACGTCAGCCATAATGGGTATCGTCAGATTCAGAAAGAGCACATCCCTCGATTGATTAAGCAAATCCATTTTGTGGTGGCGACGGCCCCTCCCGACGCCAAGGTATTCTGGGGGCTTGAACTCGAATGGCTGACGGAGATCCATTTGAAGAACGAAGATTGGAACGGGCTTCTGCAGACAACGACTCTGTGTTGGAAACGGATCGAACACAAAGACACTTGGCCGCATTTCGTGATCCATGACGCGGGCAAGGTCGCGGCCGCACTGAAAATCCTTCTCACCGATCCTGGGGTTCCAGAGGCGGTGAGACGCGAGGCTCAGCAGTTGCTCGAACTCTGGTCGCAACATACGGACCCAACCTTTCGAAAGTACGCATTTGACCATCTTGGTTCTCTGCTGCTGACAGAAGAACAGATTGAAGCCAGGCATCTCGCGTTTTCCCGCAAGGTGAAGCAGATGACGAATGCCAATCTTGCTGATCCTGCTGAACTGCTGGCAACCGCCAATTACTTTTTAAATTCCAAACGCCCCAGCGAGGCCGTTGAGATTCTGACACGAATCGACCCGAACAGAGTCTGGCCGGAAGACGGCAAAAAGGCTCCGAAAGCCGCCATGCTGCATTACGGGGCACTTGGTAAAGCATATCAAGCACTCAATCAACGCGAGAATGCTCGCGATGCGTACATTGCAGCAGCGGAACTGAAGAACGGCACACTGGTCCCGCCACATTCCATAACGATTGTCAAACTTGGCGGTGTTCCGCTCCGCGAAAATCGGGCGATTGATGTTCAGTATCATCGAATCCCGCGCGAGGAGGAACGCGATCAGGTTTTCACGATCAATGGCGTACAGCAAGTTCGCAGAATCAGCACGAAACGCGACAAATACGGCGAAGTACTGGCGACAGATGGCGATCAGATTTTCTGCGGGAAGTTGAACGCCAATCTGCCTGGCATCTGGGTGCTGGATCTGGAAACTAAATCGTGGCGGACCTTTGACAACGTGCCTCACTACGTCACGTGCCTTCAGGTTAGCAACGGGATTTTGTGGGCGGGCACCAAAGACCACGGACTCTGGAAAGTTGAACTGAAATCCGGAAAGACCACTCAATGGACAGCAGCCGATGGTCTGCCGGCGGAAACCGTGGTGTCGATGGCGGCTTCTGGTGACGACCTCTATGCGGCTGTTTCCGAAACAGACGTCGCTTCCGGCGGTGTTGTCCACATCAATGGAATGGGAGTTGTTCGTTATCTTGGTGACGGACAGGCACCACCTAACGCCCCGACGTCAATGCTGATGGCGGACGAAGAACTTCTCGCCGTTTCAAACGGTCAGGCGTATCGCTTGACGAAAGACAAGAATCTCTGGAGCCTGTTCGATACGGGACTGTGGACGTCAAAGATGTTCTTCGAAAACGGCAGACTCTGGGCGGCAGCGCCAGCAGACGGCCTGAATCTGAAAGAAGTCAAACCCAATGGTCGAAACTACGCGCACGACGCCGGTGAACTCAACCACCGACCGTCCCCCAACTTTCTGTTCGATCGCGGCGAGTATCTCTGGATGGGCGGAACAGCGTGGGACTGGTTTCGAAGTTCTGGGTTCTATCGCGTCCATAAAGAGTCGGGCAGGGTGGACCAGTTTGGTCCGCGAGACGGCTTCTCAATTGAAAACCACTCAAACTACAAATGCTACGATGCCGTTTTTGTGAAGGATCGATTCTGGATTGCAATGAATTACGGAATCGCAGAAGTTGCAATCCGGCCGATCATCCTGCCTGAAAATTAAGCAAGGTACTTTGTTCTTATGAGGCTTCGCAGTGTCGATTTTTAGCTGCAAAAGTCACACTACTTCTGCGGAGCGAAAGGCGACACTGCCAACACCAGAAGAAACAATCTGGTCACGCCGCCTTCTGATGCCAAGTCAGCTGAGCTGCCGCGATCCATTCCCTGACTTCGGCTTCATCCGGCACTGCTCCGCTGCGCAAAATGCGTTTCCCTTCAGTCGTACCGGCGGTGCTCACCACCTGTTTCAGAAGTTCTGCCACCGTTGATTGACTCAACGCCGTGCGGTTGCGAATTCCAGCAGCCACCAGAATCTGAGCGTCATGTCCTCGCAGCCCAGGGACTTCAATCATTAATCTGGATTGATCCTGCCAGTCTCGAATCACGGTTGCTGTTATGTGTCGCGTGTCGAGCATCTCAGCAGTCGCTTCAGCATCTGCAGTCAGTAAATCACGAACCTTGTGCATGTGAATGTTCTGAAACCGTGTCGCAGTTTTCGGCCCGATCGAAGGGGCATCGACAATGTCGTCATCTGCGTTCAGATAGAATCGCGGTGCTGTCGAATTGCCTGTCGACTGATGATTTGGGGCGGTAGGAGTTCTTGTGATCAACGGAGGTGTTGCAAGGACAGGGGCTGTTTTCGCTGCAGGTTGTGGCACCACGCCGACTGGCGGAACGTAACGTGTCCCTGCCGGGCGAGGTCGTTCCGAATCCAGTTTGACAAGCGGAATGTTCAGCACTTCGGCCGCGTGAAACTGTCGCACAAGTCTTTCGCTCTCCGGAAGTGACTTGACCGCTTTGACCAGTATGAAATGGCATGTGCGGATCGGTGAAGCAGTGGCTGAGAACTCCTGCCGAATACGCACTGTCTTTCCATGCTTTCGCTCGCAGTTGATCGACGAGTTGTCCGTACCAGTGTTCCGCCGCAGCGACCGCACCGCCCCAGAAATTCTCCCGCACGTGCAGAACATGATTCTTGAAATCCTTGAATCTGTCGTCGGGATCTTTCGCCCCCTGCAGATAAGAACCGTATTCGCTCAAGAGCAGGTCGCGCCACTGTGCAGCGTTCGGCCCCTGCAAAAACTGCAACGCGTCGAGCGCCATCTTGTGATGGGTGCTCCTCGCGTAACTCGCAAAGATGATTTTCTGCAGCAGCGACATCCGTGTCTCCTGACGAGCGTCTTCAACAAGACCAACCGCCATTGTGGCGAAGTGATCCGATTCAGGTCTTAATCATAATTGTATCTCGGAATTCTTGT
This sequence comes from Planctomycetota bacterium, assembly GCA_031429275.1. Lineage (GTDB taxonomy): Bacteria > Planctomycetota > Planctomycetia > Planctomycetales > Planctomycetaceae > SXXK01. The sequence goes on along the minus strand of JANOZG010000767.1, from coordinate 1,061 downwards.
GAGCCGTACACGCTGGCGTCGGGTCTTTCGCGTCGAAGAAAATATGTGCCCGCGCCGACGCCCAAATCTGGCTCCCGCGTTTTATCCGAGGACCAAATGACAAGATTATTTGGAGTCTTTTGGTGCCTCCGCAGGTTTAGCCTTTTCGATCGTTCCAAACATATGTCCGCCGACTGGTCCGTGTTGCCACGTACCCGCGTAACGGCCTTCATAAAACAGCACGCGAGCAGAAAAACCTTCGCCAAGCCCCGGCAATGTTGCATTCGTTAGCGTGACCATCGGGGTATCGCCCGCCCATTCCACAGGAACCATGATTGGCAACTTTGTATCCAGATTGCCGTATTTTACTCGAGTCAAAAAGACCCATTGGTCTTCGCCCGCCTTAGTGACACTTTCGATCTCATAACGTTCTTCCTTTGGGGCGTTTCTGCTTTCTTTGCCGTCCATTGTGAAAGAGCCGACCAGCACGCAATTCGCCATCGATTTTGAAAACGCCTCATCGCGGGTTGCGATTTCTGCTTCAGTCAGTTCATCCGCAAATCCAGATCCCGTCAGAACGCTCACCAGCATGAACGCAAATGCAATCGCAATGTTTTTCATAACAACTCTCCTGTCAAACTGCTGAATCTGAACCTCGTCGCCACGGGCTGATCTTATGAGATTCTTGCCGACATTAGAATCGTTGAACGCCGAATCATCGTCGATGTACTCCGAAGGGGCACCAATTTCACAGTGCAGGATTGGCGTGACCCATTTGCGTCTTACTCCGAACCATGGGCGCGAGTTGCGTGCATCTTTCAGGACGCGAACAACGTGAGCGGCTAATGTCAGCGAGCCGGAAGGCTCCTTTGGGTCAAGGGCTCTCAGCCCTTGTTAGGCTGAAACTCTTTGCGGACGTCAGAGTATTCTGTAGCAGCATTGCTATTGTCATCGGTCCGACACCACCGGGAACGGGAGTGATGGCAGATGCAACCTCACTGGCTGCCGCAAAGTCAACGTCGCCGACCAGACGATCATTGACGCGGTTGATGCCGACGTCAATCACGACGGCTCCGGGCTTG
>JANOZG010000766.1:0-6075 GCA_031429275.1 Planctomycetota bacterium | reverse complement strand
TCCCCGCTTTTTGATCGTCAGGTGTGTTGGCACTCTTAGCATTTGGATCGAGCAGTGTCATCGTCATTTTCATGACAGCAAGGTCGAATGAAATCCCATCGGCGGCCAGACACATGCCGTTGGTCTGGCTGAGACGATTCAAACCGTCGAATTCATCGTCACCCATCAACCGAGTATCAGCATTTGCCAGAGGATGCCCGGCATAAGGCTTAGAAGCCTGCAGAGCGATTTTCTCCTGAATGGCTCTCCGCATCGCTGGTGGTGCCATACGAATGCGTGGGTCCCATTCCGGATGCTCGGCCAACCATGCCAAAGTGTCAGCGCCGTAGCCCTCCATTGCGATCTTTGGAAGCGCTTCCGTGAATTGACTCTGGTAATGACGAATCCAACCGTCTGTCAGAATGATATCCGCGTCCAGAATCTGGCCAGTGAGCGGATGGACTCGGCTTGGACCAATCGCCGTGCCAATATCGTTGTTCAACCAGCGAACAAAGTTGTAATTAACGTCTTCAGGATCTTTATCCATGTGCGCACCGGAGGCGGCGTCCTGGTAGTAGACCTCGATTGCGTCTGAAATACCGATTTTCTCGTAGGCTTTGTTCCATGACAAAATGCCCTCGCGGACCCAGCGGCGATACCGCACAGGAGTAGTGTGTTCAATGAAAAATACAATTGGGTTCTTAGGAGGACTCAATTGCAGTTTTGGATCAGCTTTTTCAAGGTGCCAGCGATTGATGTAGCGAACATGCGTTTCGCGGTCATTGTACTTTGCGAGATCAATATATGACGTTGTGAAGAAACCAATTCGACTGTCAGCAACGCGTGGCTGGTAACCAGTGCTGTCCGGAATATCGCTGATCGAGTAGTGCAGGATTTTCAGAATGCCAGAACTGTCAGGCACTTCGAACGCGATTTCGACGTTGTTTTCAAACGCCTTTGCCGTGTGGATGGAATACACACCGCTTCGCGTCAAAGCGAAGTTTACGGCCGCTGGTGCAAAGCTGAGTGACGGATTCAAGAGCATCGCGTCAACGTCAATCACCGGGCCGCCACCTGGGCCCATCGTCACGATCGGAACTTCAAGCAGAACTCGATCTGTGAACAATCGCTTTACGGACGACTCTGCTTCTTTATCGCCGGATGCGCGGTACTGGACTTCTGGAGTCATCAAGGCGAGATGTTTGTCGTACTGACGCCAATAAACGTAAATATCACCGGCCTGGAGTCCTGCGTAGGTCTCACCGCTGGCAACAGTTGTGGCAATAAAATATTTCTTTTGAGCGAACCCGCGGGGAAGTTCGGCGTACATTTGCCCGTCCTTTTGACGAGTCCAAAGCGTGTACATCGACTTAATGTTCGGTTTGGTGACGACCTTTTCGTATCCTTCCAGCACCTTTTCCGACGGCGGATATTCCGGCTTCGGTGGTTCCTGTGCAGTTGCCTGAACCCCCATGGCTGCAAGCAACATGGTTGCCGCGAAACGTCCGCAGCCAATAATACATCGACGCATGTTAATAGTTCCTCGATCGAATAGTTTGAACCACCATTTTCGCCTGTCCTGAATTTGTTCGACGAAACTCTTCACTCTGTTCGCTACGACGAGTAATTTGTTTCGGCCAAACGCCGCCATTCCCGCAAACGGGCGAAACGACGCACACGGCCAAGACTTCCCGGGAAACACCCCCAGCTGCTAGGGTAATACTAGCCGGTTTTGGAGAAATGGGAAATATTTCGGCACGATCTGGAGGAGATATCGCAAAATGTTACAAGCGATTTTGCTGCAATTCGTCCACGACTCTGACACCCCGCAAACCGTAAACCGAACCCCGCAGGGACAGACGTCAAAGTCAGATTGGCAAGCTGAACATGTGCTGTCAAATTCCATCAATAATTCGTGCCAACAGCGTATTCGATAGAGCGGCCTCATTGTGAATCACGGAAATTGACTGATTCAGAAACCCGGTGCTCAGCAAAGCGACGTCTGGTAACCAATGCGCTAGCTGGTGGGCATTGGATTCCAGAGAAGCGTCTCCATCCGTTGCGACTTGCAGTTCATTCAGAATGACGCCTGCGACATGCAGGCCACTTTGTCGGAGTCTGTCCACGGTCAACCGAGAGTGGCTGATGACTCCCAGTCGATTCGCAGCCACCACCAACACCGGTGTTTGAATCTGAACGGCTAAATCCAGCACCGTGAGGTCGTCAGATAAAGGACAGTATAATCCCCCCGCGCCTTCGATGATCAGAACGTCGACCTTGTCTTGCCATGCTGAGACCCCGGCAACCAGCAGTTCGCTGGAGACCGCTTTTCCTTCAAGTCTGGCTGCAACATTCGGTGCGACTGCTGCCAAGAACCGTTGTGGGCAGACCATATCAATTGGAAGGTCTAATCCCGTTGCTGAGCGTAGCGATTCGACATCAGCCCAGACTGGTATGCCAGTTGAGTCAAACTCCGCGCCACTGCAGACCGGCTTGTATGCGCCGACGGAAAATCCTGATTGACGCAGTTTGCGGATCAGCAGACACGAGATGTACGTCTTACCCACATTTGTATCAGTTCCCGTGACGAAAATCGTCTGCATGTTATTCACTTCATTCCTGTCTGCACTATAGTCACTCTCGCGGCATTCGCGAATTCGTCGCGGTTTCGGCTGCGCGGCTGGATCATATTGATTATCACTACGATGAAAAACTACCAATCGTGTCCCGAATCTTAACACCACATGCCGACCTGAATTACGCCTTCGATTGCGCGCGCCGCTTTAGTCTGGCGATACGAATCCTTGCGGCATTCGAGATCGCGTTGATCGCTGCAACTTTCCCGCTCTGGACTGGAAAGCATTCTTTTCCTGTGATTCCGCTGGTGTCCGGAATCCGTCTGGCTGCGATTGTTGATCATTGTCTTGTTTTTGTTCTACTCGCTGCCTGCGTCTCTATTGTAGTGGAGTTTCATGCTGTCGGGTCGTTAAGAAGATCACGATGGAACATTATTGGATCCGGCGTGGGATTGACTGCAGCAATCATCCTGTTTCTGCACAACCAGCAACGTCTGCAGGCATGGCACTGGCTGTTTATCCTGGGAATCGCAACGTCATTCTTCAGGCCTGAAAACGGTATCAAATTGATCCGATCTGTGCTGGCGTCAGTTTATGTTTGTTCTGCACTTTCCCGATTCGGACCAACGGCGCATCATGGTATGTCAGCAGCAATCGTGGACCAATTGCTCCAACTGCTGCAGATCAATGCAGAAATCGCCTCGGGGCTGGTCGGGGAAGTTCTCTGCCATGCTTTGAACGTCGGCGAACTTGTTGTTGGGATTCTGTTGATGCTACCCAAGACGCGGCGCTATGGAATTCTGTCGGCGATGTTGCTGCACAGCTCATTATTGCTGGCACTCGGCCCAATTGGACTGCGACATCATTGGGCAGTATTAATCTGGAACATATGCTTCCTGTGCCTCATTCCAGTCGTGTTTGCCCAGTCGCATTCTGCCTTGAAATCCACAAAATCTGAATCCAAGCCCACCTATCGTTTTGCCACGATACTCGTATGGCTGTTTCCGCTATCGGGTCTTGTGGGAATGGCTGACAACTGGCCCGCGTGGCAATTGTATTCGACTCGACCAGAATCATGGGTGCTTCAAATTCACGAACGGAATCTGCCAAAGCTTCCCAAAAACGTAACACCGTATGTCACATCCCAATCACCATTCGACGATATGATCTTCGTAAAACTTGATCGATGGTCACTTGCTGAGACCGGATCACCCATGTATCCGCAAAGCAGATTTCAGCGTGAAGTCATCCGCCAGGTCCTGATGGAATTTTCTGACACCGATGAGTTTCGGGTGATCATTTCTGAACCCGAACGCTGGCGCTGGTGGCGTCGAGTGAACAGCACGCTTACGACTCAACAGGAATTGCTCGCCGAATGATGTTTCCGTTGCCGTAACGCACGGCTCGAAACACGACGGTCTGAATTCCTTGCGCACGGGATTTCTGGCGATATCCACGACAACGATTATTAAGGAACGGTTTCGTTTTTCGATTGAACGGGCGGTTCTACTACGGCGACTTCGTTCACTGGAGGAACAAGAGATTTATCGTCGAAGCCCTTTGGTAAATTGCCATCTTCCACAAACTCTTCGATCAGTTCCTTGCGACGTTCAGCGACTGCGCGATCGAATTCGCTGAGCATGTCCAGTGCCTGGTCGCGGCGGGTCACAAGTCCAATGATCAGATACTGAGTAATCGCCAGCAGGTAACACACCCATCCCACCAGCCACCGTTCTCGACGGCGTTCAAATTGCGAGACATTTTTCGTCATAGCAGCGATCTCGGGTTCAATGCTGCGAGTTTGTTCGATCGAAGCCATACACAGAAATGGTGAAAGACTGCAACAACGTTCGGACGTTGACCACGCCAATATAAAGTCATGCCGTACCAGTTCTTCGCGATACTCATGCACTGACGGTAACTGCGCGCCAACAATTGCGCACATCATGGCGAGCACAGGCGACGAACGACTTAAATGTCGGCAGGCAATTCCTTTGACGAACTTCAACTTGACTCGCCATAGCTGACGAATAAAGTTCTCGCCCTTCTGGAGCCTTGGTGGGCCGGGGTGCATGACGGCGAACAATTCCTGGTCGGGCATCGCCTCAATGACGCCAATGGCCAGCATCAGTCGCAGCCCCATGGTGAGCCAGTCTGCGCGATCAAGCCAGTCCACGTTTTGCACCCACCAGAACAACAGATGTTCCATATTGGCGGTCGCGGCCAGCAAGAGCAGAGCGCCGCGAAACCATTCTTCCAGGTCCTTTTCGAGTTCCTTATCCAGCGTGTGAACGCGAAAGACTCGCTTCAGAATGAAACGAAAAATCGGAATCGCTATCAACCCGACGATCAAGCGAGTAAACGGCTTGAGAACGCCTCGCAGAATCGGCAGATCGAGAATGATGCGAAACAGGCTTCCCAACGAACAGATTTCCTTGAACCAAAGAAGACCAACTCAAAAACGATGCATCAAGGGCAAAAACGGCATCACTTCCCCCTGCGGGGTTCGACATCACCGTTCTACACTGTATCTTGTGCGAGTCGCAGGAGCCACAGAGATCGACTTTGTAATCGTACGACTGAGATTCGTTCGTCGAAGGACGTTTTTATGATGGGTGTAGGTAATGATACAGAATTTGACCTGAGATTCCGTTTGCTGGATGTGCCAGTCTGTGTCCGTCCCTGGTTTTGGCTGTCGTCTGCAATGGTGACATGGCAGGGCGAACATGTGGCACTGACCGTTATTGGAATTCTGTGCATTTTCGTATCTGTGCTGGTCCATGAGCTTGGTCATGCTTTAGTGGCCAGACGTTACGGATTTCCCTCGGAAATCACTCTTGTGTTTCTTTTTGGCCTCGCGACGACTTCTCGCATGTCACCGCAAAAGAACCTCAGGATTTCTGCCGCCGGTCCATTGGCTGGATTGGCACTGGCAGCGATTGTTTACGTGCTGCTGCTGGCGATGACGGAAGATCCCATCGCTTTTTTGCGAGACTATTACGATCCGAAGGTTTTCGCTGTGCATACGATGCTGTTTTTCGGCATCTTCGGCAACGTGTTGAATTTCATACCTTGTCTGCCTTTGGATGGGGGCCACATCACTGAAAGCCTGTTCGAAATCTATGGCGCTCGAATTCGTAACCGAGGTGAGGTCATTCTGAAGATTTCGATCGTTTCATCCGCCATCGCAGCCATCCGAGGTGCGTGGTGTTTAAACAGCCAGGATTACCTGCCGTACATCCCATATGCATTTTTCGACTGGCTGCCTGATCCTCATAGACTGATCCTTAGGGGTCAGCAACCGGATCCAAAAGGCATGATGATTCTGTTCGGAATTCTCTGCGCGATGGCGATCAATAATCTGAACAGAACGAAACAGTGGCGTTAAAGCGTGACGCAGAATTCTTGAATTCGTAGCGGATTGCGCCACGATTCCGGGAGCAAAGAGCTTCGCCCTCGGTCATCTGAGTAGGCATAGATCGAATCCACTCATCGTCGTATCATGGTTTTAACGGTCGCT
>JANOZG010000765.1:0-2240 GCA_031429275.1 Planctomycetota bacterium | reverse complement strand
GCCAAAGAGTTCCGATCAGAAGCAGAATCGCACCGAGAACGATGACACAAACACCAAACACTTCGTACAAGGGAACAAACTCCATTCAGACACAAGAAAAGTGAACAAGAAGGACCGAGCAGATTGTTGTTTTCTTCGTTTCATCCCAAAACGCAGGCGACGGAGATAACGAAATCCGTTGTATGCGACTCGGAGAAAAGCGATCTCTGGCGAGACCCATCATCACTCAAATCTTGCTGCCGCCATTCTGCATCATCATGTGAACTCAGGCTGCTGGATCGCGGGATCAACGCAAACCGGCAACGTTGACTTCAATTGACTCGCGAGTTCCGGCAGGTAGGCATTATAGAGCCGACTAAAGGTTAATTGCACGGCAGGTTCGGCAAACGCAACTGTGTTCGTAAAGATTCCGCGGAGAATTTCGGGACGCTGTTCATCACTAATCGCAATGCAAATAGCGGAGCGAAGGAAGGGCCGATGCACCAAATGCCACCCTGATTGATTTCGAATCAGATGACAACAGGCACGCGCTTTGATGGGGCCGACCGGTTTTGCCGGGAAGACAACAATCGTCGCTTTAGGCTGCGGGGACGAGAACATTCCCCAGACAACATCGAACAGCATTGTGCGAAAAAAGACCTGTCTCCGATGTATCCAGCCGAACGCGATGGCGGCGGCTGCGAACATCGCGAGATTGATCGCGGTGGCCACAACGGGGCTCCACGCATACACCGCCATCAACGCAACGCACAGAGTTTTGTTGCACACTTCGAACGCCGCATCCAGAAACGGAACTGGTGTGAGCCAAATCAACACTTCGAAGAAAAACTTAACGGCGTTGATCACAAAGATGTTGATCGCAGCAGCAAACATCATCAAAGCGTCTGTGGACACGCTGAAAATTCCGGCCTGCACGACATCTGGAACTTCGGCAGTCTCGCCAGCCGATGACATCAGAATTCTCAGTGTGATCATGGTCACGATCCCGGACCATGATTCCAGCTGGTCCACGGCCTGAGCGAACGGCTTGCTGACCTTTGTGAGTCGCGGAACAGATGTCAGGATCGTAAGTGCCAGGAATGTCCAAAAGACTGCAGGATTGTGCAGCGGCGAGTATTCGTCAAGCATTGGATTCGTTTGTGAAATCCACTTACCGCCAAACAACGACATAGCGCTCAGGCAGGTGATTCCAAAAAACGGCGAAAGTGCAACGGGGGCCATTGGACCGAGCCACTCAGGCACCGTCATCGCATGTCCAAACTGCTGCGCGGCCGTGATGTCGCTCTCTGAAATCGGGGAGGACTCAGACGAAACCGCCTGCTTTGCAATCTCCTCCAGACTCCCGCCGATCGGAATTTCCTGTGGCTGAGCGTTGATCGTACTGAAGCAGCAGCAGAGTATTGCGGCAAATGCCGCCCATTTCGAAGGATGTGTCATCGTTGTTGTTTTTGAGGCGTGATTGGTTTTTACGTCCCGAATGAGGCGGTATGATAAGGGGTTCCGCGCCAGTGCGACCACGCTTATTTCCGTACCTGACATGTTTTTCGGAGTCCTTTAATGATGTTCATTCGAAAACCCGCCCTGACTATTTTAAGCGTGGCTGTTTTTTCAGCCGCAGCAACCGCAATTTCGGCTCAGGAATGGAAAAGCGGCGTTGAATGGCAGCAGCCGCCGCTGGTAACTCCGGGTGCGACCAACGACGCTCCTCCCTCGGATGCTGTGGTGCTGTTCGACGGTACAAATCTTGATCAGTGGATCGACGGCGGTAACTGGAAGGTCGAAGACGGCGTGGCGATCCCGCAGAAGTCGCAGATCGTGTCGAAGCAGCATTTCGGCGATATGCAGCTGCATGTTGAATGGTCGGCTCCGACAGAAATCCGGGGCGAAGGCCAGGGACGCGGCAACAGCGGTATCTTTCTGATGGGCTTGTATGAAGTTCAGGTTCTGGATTCTTTTGAGAACACGACTTACTTCGATGGCGAGGCAGGATCGATTTACAAACAAACTCCACCGCTTGCCAACGCCATGCGAAAACCGGGAGACTGGAATTATTACGACATCGTTTTCACGGTGCCAAAGTTCAAAGGCAACGGCGAGATCGACAAGCCGGGCCATGTGACGCTGATGCAAAACGGCGTCCTGATGCTGAACCATTTTGAATTGATGGGGCCGACCAGTTATGTGTCCGCGCCGAAGCATGTGCCTCATGCCGAAACCGGTCCGATCTCCTTGCAGTTCCA
>JANOZG010000764.1:0-7007 GCA_031429275.1 Planctomycetota bacterium | reverse complement strand
CGACAAGCCGGGCCATGTGACGCTGATGCAAAACGGCGTCCTGATGCTGAACCATTTTGAATTGATGGGGCCGACCAGTTATGTGTCCGCGCCGAAGCATGTGCCTCATGCCGAAACCGGTCCGATCTCCTTGCAGTTCCACGGCGACGCGGTCAAGTTCCGCAACATCTGGGTGCGAGAATTCAATGCTCCTGTTGGTCGCCGTACCGGTCCTCCGTTTCATATTGAGGTGAAGAAAAAGAAAGAGGATCCGACGGTTGAAGCGAAGGAAGAGGCTGCAGAGGAAAACAAGGCTGAAGAGAAAACTGAAGAGAAGAAGGAATAGGAAGTAGGACGGGACTCTATTCCCGTCCTGAAAAAACGACGGACGGGTCTGGAGACCCGTCCTACACCATTTCAATAACGTGCACCGACTGTTGTGATCATAGCGATCGGCTGAATTGAACACTCAATGACAACCTCCACGCCAACCTGGACGCCAGGCAATGGCCTTCATTATCAACTCCTCGCTCAAAGTGCTCGCGCGCGGAGAGGCCGTTTTGTCACCGCGCATGGTGTTGTTGAAACGCCATCGTTTATGCCTGTGGGAACTCAGGCGACGGTAAAATGTGTGCTGCCTGACCAGGTCGCAGCAACTGGCGCGCAGGTCGTGCTGGCAAACACGTATCATCTGGGAATTCTGGACCGTACACAGGTTGTCGAGCGACTTGGCGGCCTGCATTCGATGATGCGATGGAATCAAACGATCCTCACCGATTCCGGCGGATTTCAGGTTTTCAGTCTGCCAGATCGCGAAATCACGGAAGCCGGAGTCAGCTTTCAATTTCGTTCCGGGAAGAAAGACGGCGATACGACACCGATGACGCTGTCGCCCGAAAGTGCGATGGATATTCAGCGCCGGCTGGGAGCTGACATCATCATGGCGTTTGACGAATGTGTCGATCACCGTGCGGCGCCTAAGTATATGTCCGAATCGCTGGATCGCACATTCCGCTGGCTTAAACGTTGTGCCGCCGCGCCGATTCAGGACCATCAGCATCTGTTCGGAATTATTCAGGGCGGAATGGAACTTGAATTACGATCAAAGGCAGTGAAACAGGTCACCTCGCTTAACTTGCCAGGATACGCCATTGGCGGCGTATCGGTCGGTGAAGGTCACGACGCGATGGTACGCATTGTGCGACACACAGCGCCGCTGATGCCATCGGATCAGGTTCGTTATCTAATGGGTGTTGGTTTGCCGGAAGACATAGTCGCTGCGGTGGAATGCGGCATGGATATCTTCGACTGTATTATCCCAACTCGCTACGCCCGCGAAGGCACTGTCTTCACATGGGACGGCAAAATGCGACTGCAGGACAAGAAATTTCGCAAGGACCGCTATCCCATCGACACATCGTGTGAATGCGTGAGTTGCGCAGGTGGATTTAGTCGAGCATACCTGCGGCACTTGTTATTTGCGGACGAACAGCTTTACGGTACGCTTGCCACCATTCATAACCTGCACTTTTATCAGGATCTGATGCGCGGCATTCGCAGTGCGATCGAAGAAGACCGCTACGCGGCGTGGTCCGCAAAGTTTCTCGAGCGGTATATGCCGAACAAGGGCTGACAGCTCTTGACCCGATGGAGCCTACCGGCTCGTTGACCTGAGTCGCTCACGTTTTTCGCGTTTGAAAGAGGCGTGCACCGCGATAGCATCACTTCAAGCAAGCGGCGTGTTGATTTATTGGGTTTTCGCAACCGTAAACGTCAGTGAGGGAGAAAAGTTGCCGCGTTTTCAGCAACAATCCCTCGCCCACGCTTCGTGGTTAGGATTAAATCAACCGACCGCAAGTCTAAATGGACGAAAGCAACAGATTTGCCGAAATGATTCCAATCTTTTCACGGACAACTTTATGACGAAAATCTGGACGACGATTGCGTTGTTGATCGTCAGCAATATTTTTATGACGTTTGCCTGGTACGGGCATCTTAAAGACCTGAAGGATCGTCCATGGCTGGTTGCGGCATTTATCAGCTGGGGAATCGCTTTCTTTGAGTACATGATTCAGGTCCCGGCAAATCGAATTGGCAACGAAGTGCTGAACCTGGGGCAACTTAAGATTCTTCAGGAAGTGATCGCGCTGTCTGTATTCATTCCTTTCGTTTTGCTCTATTCAAAAGAAAAGCTGACCCTGGACTACGTCTGGGCCAGCCTTTGTTTGCTGGGAGCGGCTTTTTTCGTTTTTAGATCGAAACTTATGGGCAGCTAATTCCCGGTCGTGTCCTGAACGATTACCTCGCCGTCGATGTCCTGCATGATGACCTGATTATTGACACTGAGCTCCATTTTCATTTTCGTCTTGATCTTGCTGCTGATCATGCGGCCACGATTATTGTCAAAGATAATCTCGCCGCCGCCGTCACCTGAAGTCAGCTGGACCTTAAACGGAAGTTTTGAATTTGGATCAGGCTCCAGTGAAAAAGTTGCCGTCACGCCAATTTTTTCCTGCCCCGATTTTTCTCCGGGCCCGAGATACTTGTGATCTCGCGTGACAGTCATTTTCCCCAATGGCGAATTCACTTCTGTCGCAGAACTCCAGGTATCGCCAATTTTCAGTTCACCTTCTGGCATCGATAAAGCAGACTGCTCGGTCATTTGCTTCATGCCGGCTTCAGAGAACATTTCTCCGCCCAATGCAGCAGCCGGGCTGTCTTTGATGCCACTCAGCGCCTCGGCGTCCATTTTAAAGTCCGTGATTTTTCCAAGCGGATCACATTTCATGGTCATCGCAGCTCCGACCATGGGACGCATCATTTTATCGATCTGTACCAGGATCGGATCGGTTGGGACTTCGGCCTGTGAATCGTATTCGATCGTCCTGTTTAACGGTGCCGGCATTTGCATCGTCATACGAGCGCGAGAGATCTTCTGTTGCAGCGATGCGACTCCAGCCGAATCAATGCTGTCACATTTGGTTTCCATATCCATGACATTTTCCATCTCCGTCTTCGTCTTCGGCTGATTTGGAAATTCCATCGCCATCGATTGTTTCTGGGTCATCGTCAGTTTCTGCACATCACCCGCTTTAAACTGAACTCGCAATTTGACTTCGCCGTTTACAGAACCGGGCAGGGACATCAGGCAAAGCACAAACAGGAATCCGACAAGTTGCTTTCGCATAACAATTTCCAAAGAGAAAGTCTAAGTGGTCAGACAAAACCCCGCACGCCGATGGCTTTGAGCTGCAGCCAATCGTGGAATCTGACAGATTTTTCAGCCTAATGGAAAGAGGATTCGTCAAATACATCCGAATATTTGGAACGGTACGGCAAAAACGTGCTCTCATGTGTGCCCCGGCGGAGACAAGGTCGCTGCACTTAAAGCGATTGATTTCTCCGGGCGATTTTCAATGTTCGCGTCTTGACGTGGGGCGTTTTTTCAAACGGACATTCACCGCTTCGGAAAAGTCACCGCAGGCTGCCGGGTCTGCCGCAACTACTTAATGAAATCAACCCATTTTTAGGGGCCATTAGAGGGGTAGGGATTCACTGAAGGTTGTAGAAAAGATATCCGTCAATGTACCCTACGCGGCTGTTGGTCGATGAAACATGCAGACTATGGCGTGCGCCAGACTCTGCGTGCGTCGATCGCTCTTGCCATTTTTTCAGTCAATTCAGAAAGATCGGGCGAACGACATGAAGTCGTTTTTCGAATACCGAGACCGATGGGGACACGGGTTGTCCCTTTGGCTGATCACGGGAATCGCTTTTTTGATTCCGGTGATGGGATGGTCATTGAAATATATTCGGATGGACAACGAAGTCACAGGTTGGCTTCCATCTGATGATCCGCAGGCAAAAATCCTCCACTGGTGTCAGGGATTATTTCCAAGCCAGGATCGAATACTGGTTTCATGGGACGACTGCTCTGTCACCGATTTACGGTTGCAAAAGATCGCACAGCGTCTGCATGGCATTGAAAAGAATGGTGTCCGGGAGGGCGGTTCCCCACTGATCGACAATGTCTCAATGCCGGAAGACGTTCTAAAACGCATGATGAGCGAAGGCATTGCGTTCGATGTCGCTCTTGTGCGTATCCAGGGCTTGCTTGTGGGGAATGGACCACTTTGCCTGAAACTCACGGAGGCAGCAAGGGAACGTACGAATACGCTGCGTATAGGTCGCCAAATCAGTGACCTGGCCAAATCGAATTTCGGCATTGATGTAGAGTTCGTTGAACGAACGCTGCCGGAGCCATCCGACAAGCATCTTGAACTTGAAGACGAACCGGCGTGGTTGGTTTACGAAGCTTCGCGAGATTATGTGAAGAACCAAAGGCCAGCCGAAATGCAATTGTCGTGGCCTCAAATGCATATTAATCAGGAAACAACAAGGAAGTTTGTTGAAGCGCTTTCAGAAATGAAAGTTCCTGACAACCCCGATGATAAATGCATCGAACAGACGTGGTTTGTACCAGGTTCAATGGCCGCAATGACTGTCAGCCTTTCTGAACTGGGCGAAGCTGATCAGAAATCGGCGATCGAAACAATTCGTATCGCGGCGTTAGCTGAAGGAATTTCCAGCGAACAACTGCACATGGGCGGTCGGCCAATCGCTGCGACCGCACTGAATCGTGCTGTCAAACAAGCAGGCTGGAATAAGTCGGTCCCTCCATGGAATCTCTACCATCGTTCACCGCTTTTACTTTCGTTTGCCGTCAGCCTGTTCCTGACATACTTCATGCTGAAGAGTCTGCGATTGGCGATTCTCATACAATCGGTTTCGGTATTGTGCGCGTTCGCCGCTGTGTCGCTGATACCAGCAACCGGTGCGACTTTAAATATGGTTCTTGTCGTGATGCCAACCCTATTGATGGTCATTACGACCTCAGGTGCCATTCACATCTGCAATTATTGGAAAACTTCAAATATCGCCGATGCCAGAAAATCTGTCATTCACGCCTCAAGAATGGCATGGTGGCCGTGTCTTCTGGCGAGCGCTACGACAGCCATTGGCCTCGCATCGTTAATGGTAAGTTCTCTAATACCCGTGCGAGATTTTGGAATCTACGCCTCGATCGGCTGTGTTATATCATTCCTGTGCGTTCTATACGTTCTTCCCTCGTTGATGTTGTATTGGCCCAAGGCTCCACCACGTCCGGAACTTATCAATAGTCACAAGTGGTACCGTCTGGGGCAGTTGCTGTGTCGCAGGTGGGTCAGCACGTGTTTTGTAAATCTCGGGCTGACAGCCGCGTGTTTCTGGGGAATGTTCTACTTTCGTACCGAAACGAAAGTGATTCGCTATTTTCCAGAAGAATCGCAGGTCATGCAGGATTACAAGTTTCTTGAAGAGAATCTATCCGGCATCGTCTCCGTAGATACGATCATACGCTTTAGCAGCGACATGCAGAAGAAAGTTCCTTTCCTTGATCGTGCTCGAAAGATTTTGGCAATACAGGATGCTTTGAAGATGCACCCCGAGGTCAGTGGAACTCTCTCACTGGCATCGTTCATCGACTTGCAGGATAAGGATGACTCAGCCACTCAGACACGATCGCGGCGTAATGCCAATCTGCGTGAAAACCTAATCGGTAAGAAAATTCACGAGCGACTGCTGAAGGGCGGCGAATCAGCAGAAGGCCTCAGTTCATTGATTGCACTTCCTCAGAATTCCGCCGACTGGAAGAATAAGGGTGATGAACTTCTGAATGAGTCCGGTGATGAGGTCTGGCGGATCACCTGTCAATCCAGCATTCTCTCTGATTGTGACTACGCAGTTCTAACAAAAGAACTTGGTAACATCGCTGATGAACAACTTTCAGACTTTTCTGCCGGTCGGCCTGTTCACCGCGTGACCGGATTGGTGCCTATCTTTCTACGGACGCAAAATGCACTATTGGAAAGTCTCATCGAAAGTTTTGGGTTAGCACTGCTACTAGTCTGTGCTGTCATGGCGGTAATGTTAAGGAGTATACCAGCCTCATTGTACGCAATGCTTCCAAACGTGATGCCGGTCGCGATGGTCTTTGGATTGCTGGGATGGACGGGTATCCGAGTCGATATAGGCACGATGATTACAGCATCCGTCGCGTTAGGACTTGCGGTGGATGGTACGCTGCACCTGATGACCTGGTTCCGCGAATTATTGCGTCAGGGAATGTCACGGGAAGAAGCAATCGCTAAATCACTGGAACATTGTGCTCCCGCGCTGTGGCAGACCAGCGCGGCGATTGGAATTGGAATGATTGCGTTGTATCCAGTGGAATTGCTGTTGATCAGTCGCTTCGGCTGGATCATGGCTGCAATGATTTTTGCGGCACTCTGGGGTGATGTTGTACTGCTGCCAGCATTACTCGCCGGGCCTCTGGGAGCAGCCATCGAGGCCTCGGAAAAACGCCGCAACGAAAAGAACGGCCCATCCAATTCGGACCAAAACCCTGCAACCGATGCCGGCAAATCCACAAGCATTCCAGGCAAGAAGCAAAAAGAGTCCAGTGGAAAGGGAATTCGAGCGGCCAGCATTATTCCAAGTGGTCCGCATTTTCCTCGAATCAGACCCTTGTACCCCGAAAAGCAGGGCTGATTGGGAAATTGTACAGGGATCGAACCAGATTCTGGCTTCATGTGTCCCGAAGTTGCTCAAGAGATGCTGGAAGTCTTGTAAAGACGACAGTGAGTTCCTAACATCCGCACCCCGAACCTAGGTTTCTCATAGAACCGATGTTTGGCGAAAAAGTGACCGTACCGCAAACCGGCACATTTGCTTTTTCGGGCAGATAGCTCAGTTGGTAGAGCACAGGACTGAAAATCCTGGTGTCGGGGGTTCAATTCCCCCTCTGCCCATTTTGACAGGGAGTCCCGCTTCGACGGGACTCCCTTTTTTTTTTTGGTACCTGTCTAACGTCTGCAGATTCATGGAATCTGGACCATGAAGATCGCCATTCTCACGGCTGGCGGAGCGGGGATGTTCTGCGGCTCGTGCATGCAGGACAACACCTGGGCACGCGGGCTGATGGTGAC
>JANOZG010000763.1:0-2425 GCA_031429275.1 Planctomycetota bacterium | reverse complement strand
GGACGCTTGGGGCCAAACAGGAATACGGCTGGCTGCACGTCACCGACCATGTACAAACGGGGGCGGATGGTATGGCGGTCGATACCGAAGGCCGCATGTATGTGACGACGGCTTTGGGTGTGCAGGTGATGGACCAGCTTGGTCGCGTCAACCTGATCCTGAACAAGCCCAAAGATGCGTGGCTGTCGAACGTCATTTTCGGTGGCCTAAAACGTGATGTTCTTTATGTGACCTGCGGAGACAGTGTCTTCAAACGCCGCATCAAAGCGACAGGCGTCGATCCCTGGAAAGAACCAGTGAAGCCACCAAAGCCCGGCTTGTAGTTGTGGGATTCCCAGCGAGCGGCTGGGCGTCAGCCCTCCGAGAACGATGTGTACTGGTAATGAATACAGAGGCAGAAAAATTAAGGGCAGGAAGATTTGAGCGACAGGATTTGTAGGCCGGACCAAGCGCAGCGCCGTTCCGGCAGGTCTCTGACAAGTGCCGGAACGGCGCTGCACTTGGTCCGGCCTACGTTTTGCTACGTCGCGGGTTGATGTTTTGCCAGCAACTCAGCAATCTGCACAGCGTTGGTCGCAGCGCCTTTGCGGAGGTTGTCCGATACGCACCAGAACGTAATACAGTTCGGATGCGAAATATCTTTGCGGATGCGACCGATAAAGACTTCGTCGCTGCCATCACAGTTCGATGGCATAGGGTATTGGCCTAATTCGATATTATCGATCACAGTGATGCCCGGCGTCGCCGTGAACAACTTTCGAGCTTCCTCAACGGACAACGGTCTTTCCGTTTCTACGTTTACCGTTTCGCTGTGGCAATTTGAAACGGGAATGCGAATGCACGTCGCGCAGACCTGGATGGATTCGTCGCCAAGGATCTTGCGAGTCTCATACACCATCTTCATTTCTTCGCTGGTGTAACCGTTGTCCTTAAAGCCACCGATCTGAGGGATTGCGTTGAATGCTATCGGATGCTTAAAGATCTTGTATTGATAGTCAACTTTGTCCAATGCAGCTCGACTTCCATCGATCAGATCCTCAGTGCCCTGAAGTCCAGCACCGCTGGTGGCCTGATAGGTACTGACGACAACGCGGCGAACTTTTGCGGCATCGTGCAATGGCTTCAAAGCCAGCACCATTTGCGTTGTGGAACAGTTTGGGCTGGCGATGATTCCCTTTGCATCAAGCGCTGCTTGAGGATTGATTTCCGGAATCACGAGAGCCACGTCTGGATTCATGCGCCAATAGCCGGATTCGTCGATGACTTTGCAGCCTGCTTTTATCGCCGATGGGAAGTATTCTGCGGCCGTTTCGTCGGGGGTGCTTCCAATGACCAGATCGATGCCTTTGAAGCAGTCGTGCGTCAATTCTTCTACCGTGATTTTCTTGCCTGCGAAATCGATCACTTGCCCGGCACTACGTGCCGATGCCAGAAACCGGAAGTTTCTCGCCGGAAATTTTCGTTCCGCCAGCAATTGCAGAATAATTCGCCCAACGGCACCAGTTGCGCCAACAACGGCCACGGTGTTAAACACAGAACTCACCTTTCAAGGAAAATATGGGTATCGCGGGTTGAGGCGGAAGTATACAAATTGTTTGAGAACAATCCGCTTCGATCGAACGAATTCCCGAAACAGCTTGAATGATCAGCGCCGCAGATTGATAATCTTCGCGCGGAAGACATGAGACATCAATCGGCGAGCGGGGGATGTAAATCCCCTGATATTCGGTGTCTCTGCAATCATCAGGGGATTCAAGTCCTCGGCTCGCCAAACTTGCAACTCTCAAATGAAAGCGTTTTCACGATGCGTCGATCCTGCATCCTTTTGATTCTTTGTCTTGGCATTTTCTGCAACGTCGCACCCGCAGACGATCTGCCGGGCATTGTTAAGGAAAAACCGGCTGATGGCTTTTCAGTCAAGACAGAGCAAGGCTGGATGGTTCCCTACGATGCAAAGATTCCGGGAACGGAGATTGTATTTCGCATGATGCCGATCCCCGGAGGCGAATACATGATGGGAAGTTCCGACGTGGAAGCCGATCGCAAAGCTGATGAAGGCCCGCAGCGGAAGGTCATCGTCGAACCATATTGGATGGCAGAATGCGAAGTGAAGTGGGAAGAATACAAACTGTTCATGCAACTGTATCGGTCTCTGAAAGAATTTGAAGAACGCCGCATTCGCACAGTCACGGATGCAAACAAGATTGATGCGATCACGGCTCCTACGCCGCTCTACGAACCGGACTTTACATTTGAATATGGAGAAGATCCGAAGCAGCCAGCCGTGTCCATGACTCAGTACGCAGCAAAGCAATACACCAAGTGGTTGTCCGCCATCACAGGTCAGCAATTTCGATTGCCAACCGAAGCGGAGTGGGAATACGCCTGCCGTGCCGGCAGCACGACGGCCTATTCGTTTGGCGAC
>JANOZG010000762.1:0-7203 GCA_031429275.1 Planctomycetota bacterium | reverse complement strand
TCTGAACCAGGCTTCGCAGCCGTTGGAGCTGCAGGGTCTACACCCAGTGATCGCAATTCTTCTTCAAAACCGGCATCCAGATCAGAGAGGAATTCGTATCCCTCAATCTCAGACAATGATTCCAGTCCTGATTCCATTTCCGCATAATAAGTTGACATTCAGTAGCTCCAGAGGGGGGCAGACCGGTTTCATAAAACTATCCATTATTCTGTGATCTCCATCCCTGAAGTGCTTGCTGGATCTGGATTTGCTCACATCAATTCTGTCGCGGCGATCAGCACTTTTGACAGTAAAGGTGAGAGGCCCAAAGTCCAAAGAAGGCAACAAGCTGTTCCGATTCCTTTCGGAGCCGGATTCTTGAGTCTGCGCTGCCGAATGTCAACAAAAATTCATATTCGCTCCCGTCGATTCCAGCGAACCGAGCGATTGCTGCCCGTTTGGAAGCTGGACGTTGAGCCTTACACATCGCAAGTCTGTCCTAAAGTGCCTAGATTCCTGACTTTCCTGTCACAAATGATCCATGTCCATGAATAGGAACCATGCCCCGGTTCATGGCTGGGGCGGAACAATTCTGTCGAGTGGGATTCACCAGGTTTTCTCGCGTTTTGATGTGCCAGGGAATTCTGGCGAATTCCCCTACGATCAAATCCTGATCTTAAAGCGAGGCCTTGTAAAATTGGCTCCACCGCAGGATGGTGGGCCAACTCCACCCGACATGTAGCTGAAAAACCAGCATGACTGCATTGGATGGTAGCCACGAGGCGTTCACCGCAAACGTGCAGAAAAAAGGGTTCAACAAACCGATCGAATCGCCCATTCCAAAGGCTTCAACAGGAGATAGATGAAATCTGCCTGCCAGCGAAAAATAATTGACCTCGCAATCGGCGGAGCGATGACATTGTAGACAGCGCGAGCTGCGCGATGGATACGCGGCGTGTGATGAACCATCCAGTCTTCGAATCTGCGAAACGCTGCCAGCTGACTGTTCGTGAGCCGTCCCGTCGTGCATTCAACAGAACTCCTGACAATCGTTTGGTGTCCTCGAGCGGCCGCAGTGACAATGAAGCACTCTGGTGGCATTTCATCTGGCAATTCAGCGATCAATTCCTTGCTTCGAGCAAAACTTGAAATCAAAGTTAGTATGACACTGGCCAACCAACCTGTCAGCAAGGAGTAATGTCGCGATAGAAGGTGCAGCACCTCACGACTTTGAAGAACAAGAAATAAACCGTAGCCGTAGCCGCAGCACACGGAGAATTGCAGCATGCAGCCCCGTTTTTCCTCAGTGTTACCTAATGCGAAAAATAGGCACGTCAGCAGGCAAGTTAAAAGACTGAGCGTTGTCAGAACGGAAGGGCGGGCAAAGACTTTCCTTGCGACGGCTAGTGCGATGATGCCGTTAGAGATAACGAACAGCGGGAAAAAAAACACCCGACGGCGACCCCTTCGCCATGTATCGTAAAACGTCTTCGCCGTATTTCTTCCAAACCGGCTGCGAGCTGGCAGTGACAATCAGCAACACCACGGGATAAACCGTCGCAGGGAGCAGTAGCAGGTTCTTGACAAGAGCACGTTCCGGCGACTCACCTTCGGCGTTCCATGCCATAAGTAAGCACGCTATGGCCCGATTGGCATCAGGACATACATGGTGATGATCATGATTTCGACAAAAACCACGAAGGCGGTCATCGCGTGTTTCTCTCGTGGGGCCAAACCAGCCGGGATTTATCTTAACTTGCAGCGGAAGTCTTGATTTCGACGACACGAGCATCACTAGCCAAAGTTCACTGATCCGCTTTATGCATTTGATTCAACGTTTTGGGTCTATTCTATATCTTGCAACCCACTGAACGAAACCGATGCGTTCCTGGAGTCGCCCGGTTATCCCAAACCAACGCCATAACATATCCGGTTCAACTGGAAACAAATCCGACAGGAAAAAGTTTCGACTCGCGATGCCATCATGTTCTGGTTATCCTTTTTGTCTCTGCATTTGCCAATCCGGTGTCCTCAGAATTCCTCAATTCAATTCCTGGTTAAACTATGTCCACTGCACTCAAAAGAATCAGCCCACAAGAGTACTTGATTCGAGAACGTCAGGCGTCGTTGAAGAGTGAGTTTTTCCAAGGCGAAGTCTTCGCCATGACCGGTGGCTCGCCGAATCATAGCCTGATCGCGGCAAATTTTGTTGGAGAAGCACGCCAGGCACTCAAGGGCAAACCGCGTATTGTCTACAACAGCGATCTCCGTATCCGCGTGCAGCCGACGGGACTTTACACATATCCAGAAGTAACCATTGTTTGCGGCGATCTGGAGTTTGACGATGAAGAGCGCGACACCGTTATTAATCCGACGGTCATCATCGAGGTCTTATCGGACTCAACAGAAAAATATGATCGCGGGAAAAAATCGAATCACTATCGGCAAATAGCATCCTTGAAGGAGCTGATTCTGATCTCACAGGATCGTCCCAATGTCGAACGATTCACTCGTCAGCCGAACGGCGACTGGCTGTTTCACGAGGAAAGAGAACTCACGGCAAGTTTTGATCTGAGGTCGCTGGACATCTCCATCACGCTCGCGGAAGTGTACCGTAATGTGCGATTCGAACCGACCGAGGACGATGCAAAGGACAGTGTCGCACGATGACTTGTCTCGTGAATGTGCTACGCCAGTCGATCTTGATCATCGCAATCACATGCGCAGCTACTGACGCCGTGGCAGCACAGGAGGTTGCGTCGATCGTCAGCGAAGTCATCCAAAGCACTTGCATGGAATGTCACAACAGAGACGCCTCTGAAAGCAGACTCGATCTTTCATCGCTGCCGTTTGAATTAAATGACCGAGCCAATCGACTGCAATGGATTCGGATTCTTGATCGCGTGCAGCACCGCGAAATGCCGCCTCCGCCGGACGATCTTCCTTTGGACCAGCGAGATGCTCTGGTGAAAAGTCTCAACATTTCGCTTCATGATGCAGACACCAAAGATGTCGAACAATCGGGGCGTGGTCCGATGCGACGACTGACTCGCGATGAGTATCAACAGAATCTCCGTGACGTGTTAGATCTGCCAAAGCTTGATATTCGCGATTTGCTGCCGGAAGATCGCGAAGCGTGGCACTTCAATAAGACGGCGGAGGTACTCGACATCTCACGCGTGCAGTTGGCGGCGTATCTTGATGCCGCCGAAGTGGCCTTGCAGCAGGCGATCGGCATGGGCAATGAGCCACCCCCGATGACGAAGCACCGCGCGATCGGGCGGAATTTATTCGCAGAGACATCAACCTTCGGTAACCGCGAAGCCATGTTCTTTGCTCGTGACAACAAGGCACTCGACGACAAGCTCTTGGCTGAATCGCCCAATGATGAAACGATCGAGCTTGCGTTGTTTCGATCCGCTCACTGGCCCTATTATGGATATCCGCGAGAATTTGTGGCGCGTCTCCCGGGTGAATATCGCTTGCGATTTTCTGCGAGAGCTGTGCTGCAGGTACCAGGCTTTGAACTGAGAACTGCGACTCAGCCAGTGCCGATGACCTTTCGCGCAAGGAAGCCGTCTGGACCAGACGTATCGGGTGACGTTCGCGCCACTGGCGGATTGATCGATATTCAGCCAGATGCTGCTGAATACGAAACGACCGTGGATCTGCGGACTGGTGAGACATTCGAATACAGTTTGCTCGGCTTGCCCGTTCCACTCGCACGGAACGTTGAAGGTGGTCCGCCTACATATCGCTATCCACCGTTGCCTGAAGGTGGCCAGCCAGGCGTCGCGTTTCGATGGCTGGAGATCGAAGGGCCGCTGTCTCCCGATGCTTGGCCATCAAAATCTCATCGAGTGCTGTTTGATGAACTCAGCGAGTCAGAGCTTCGGGCTGCAAGTGATGCTCAAAGTGAAACAGGTCAGAAAGACGGGCAGGGCGGCCTGCACATTGAGAATGCAAAACGACTGCTGCGTCGCTTCATCTCTCGAGTTGCTCGCGAGCCTGTTTCAGATGAAGCGCTGCAGCCATTTGAGAGACTTGTCATCAATCGATTAGAAACTGGCGCAGCGATGTCGGAATCGCTGATGGCGGGCTACAAGGCATTTCTTTCTGCGAGTCACTTCCTGTTTCTTCCCGAACCGAAAGGGCCCGACGATCACTTCGCCGTCGCTTCGCGGCTCTCACATTTTCTAACGAACACGCGGCCCGATCTGCAATTGATGGAGCGAGCGATTCAGCATCAACTTGGCAATGCCGATGTTCTTCGCGCGGAAACGGATCGCTTGATTCAGGATCATGGATTCGATCGTTTCGTCAGAAACTTCACTGACTATTGGCTTAATCTGCGGCACATCAATCGCGACGAACCAGACGTGCGGCTGCACCCGGAATACCGATTCGATGCGTATCTCGTCGAATCGATGGAACGTGAAACTCGCGAGTTCTTCCGGGCCATGGTGCGGGAGAATCTGCCGGTGAGTGTGCTGATTGATTCTGACGTTGTCTACATCAACGATCGCCTTGCTCGGCATTATGATTTGCCGTCTATCAGCGGTTCGGCGATACGCAAAGTGGATTTGCCGGCTGAAAGTCCGTACGGCGGTTTGCTGACACAGGCTGCGATTCTGAAAGTCACGGCTAACGGCACGACGACATCTCCGGTGATTCGCGGAGCATGGATCATGGATCGCATTCTCGGACATGCTCCACCACCACCTCCAGCAAGCGTCCCGGCGGTTGAGCCCGATATTCGCGGCGCAAAGACGATTCGTGATTTACTGGCGCTGCATACGAAATCTGAAACGTGTGCTGGCTGCCACGCTTTCTTTGATCCCGTTGGACTGGCGCTGGAGAACTTTGATGTTCTCGGTGGCTGGCGGACGCGTTATCGGGGTTTGGAGGATGGTGAAAAGATCACTGGCATCGACCGAGCTGGTCACGATTTCGTCTACACACTTTCGTCGCCTGTTGATGCAACCGGAAAGTTACTGGATGGTCGCAGCTTCCGTGATATGCAGGAGCTGAAGCAGCTGCTGTTGGCCGATCCTCGCGGCCTTGCGCGAAACCTGCTGCATCAATTCACTGTCTATGCGACTGGAACACCAGTGCGGTTTTCGGATCGAGCGGAAATCGAACGCATTTTGGATACGTGTGCAGCCACAGATTATCGCACATGTGATCTGCTGCATGGACTAATTCAAAGTCGCATCTTTCTGGGGACGGAGGATGCGCGATGAAACATATTGCGGGATGTTCACTCGATGAGTCTTCCGTTTTCGTAACAGGCTATGAGCTGATAGGGCTCGGCCAAATCCGAATTGTCATAGACGATGACGTGCTGAAGAGATTCGATCGCGCGACGCAGGTTTTCGCGAGTACGATTAAAGCGTTCCCGCAGTTTGTCGTCAGGTACGTCGTGCCCACCCTGTGCAGCCCTCATCGACACTCGCTGTATCGACGACTCAATGTCCGCAATCGAGATGAAGATCAAAACAACTTTGTAGCCGTGATCAGCGAGGTCGCGAAGAAAACTCACTTTGTCGCCAACCGGATCAGACAATACGGTTTCAAAAATAAAGCTCTCTCGTTTGCTGATCAATGCATTTCGAAGTTCAGCTGCTACTGCTGCGGAATCGTACGCGCCGAGATTCAGTTCGTACGCGAGATCATCTGCGGTAATAAAACGCAAACTCGTATTGGCAAGATGGCTATGATAGAACGTGGTTTTTCCCGCACCGTTGGAACCAGCAATGGCGATCACGATTGGGCGAGCGTCAAGAAAATCGAATTTTGCGTTATTCATCGGCCAGTTCGAATTTTCGGTTTACGAATCGACCAATGGTCTGCGTTCCGTCTTCTTCTATCCGACAAAGCAGTCCAGGGCGGTCCATCACTGGCTGAAAGTGCGGATATGGTCTTGTCTCCAGAAAGTCGCGGACCAGTTTGCGGCCGGTCATTGAATCCACATTCGCTATCGCCTGCGAAACCGGTTGTTGTTGGCCAGCTTGCTGAAGAGCCAGCACGCGATCGCCTCTCAGCAGCGGTTCCATGGCTCTTCCGAGTTGGGCCCAGAACTCGATCTGCCCTGCAATCGACCTCTGTGACAACTGCCCGATCGCTCGTGCGTCGCAAACTAATTCATCTGAAAGCTTTACAGGTTGGCTCATTCCCGGATGGTAGCTTTTTGCTACCATGCGGTCAACAAGAAAGATGGGCGTAGAAATGATCAGAAGAAATTCCAATCGCCGTCGTTTCTTACAGGGGCTTGGCGTTATTTTGGGACTACCAGCCTTAGAAAGCTTCGCTACCGCGCGCGGCCGAAATGCGGCACAAGCACCGCGCCGGATGTTGCTGATCTCCAACAATCTGGGCGTGCTGCCGAAGCCTTTTTTCCCAACGACGACAGGGGCTGATTACGAACTGTCTCCTTATCTTTCCGAGCTGGCCGATGTTCGTAGTGAATTTACTGTCATCAGTGGGCTTTCACACCCCGATGTTGCTGGCGGACACAGCACGGAAAACTGCTTCCTGACAGCCGCTCGCGGACCAACACGCAGCGGTTTTCGCAACACCATTTCGCTGGACCAATTCGCCGCCGAGGCACTCGGACCTGTGACGAGGTATCCGACACTGAATCTTGGCGTCAATATCGACAAAGCGAATCGCAGTTTGTCGTGGACTCGCGACGGAGCGTTACTTCCTGCCGAAGACAGCGCTTCGACGCTTTTCCGAAAGATGTTCGTGCAGGGCGATCCCGCTGCAGTGAAGCAGCAACTGCATCGGCTGGAAGAACGTGGCAGCATTCTTGACACACTTCTGGACGATGCCAGTCGGTTCAGTCGGCGACTGGGCAGCCATGACCGTGCGCGACTTGACCAGTATCTGACATCTGTTCGCGAAGTCGAAGACCGACTTGAAACTGCGCGTCAGTGGGAGCAGCGTCCAAAGCCGACAACGAGTGATGCGGCTCCAGACGACATTACCGATAATAAACTGTTGTTTCAGAAATTCGAGCTGATGTTGTCGATCGCTGAGTTAGCTTTGGAATCGGATTCAACACGCATCGTCACTCTAATGGTAGATGCATTCGCGACACCATCATTTCAGTTGCATGCAGATGAAACGACGACCGACGGTTATCACAATCTCAGCCACCATGGCCAAGCCGCTGAGAAAGTGAAGCAACTTGAAGATGCGGATCGACAGCAAATGAACTTA
>JANOZG010000761.1:0-3310 GCA_031429275.1 Planctomycetota bacterium | reverse complement strand
CAACGCTTCAGCTCCTACGAGTTCCATTTGGGCTCAGATGAGACGCCATGAAGTCGGTAATTTCGCTGCCAATTCCGACCACTAATTTCATCGTACTCGGTACAGAATGTCATTGGGCGCTTCAAAACCAGCCACTGATGGGCGCTTCAAAACCAGCAGAGGTGTGAATGTTCAGTACGTGGTTTGACGCTGGTGTTTGCGACTCGCGAAATTGCGGCGAGCCAGTCTTTTGATTGAGTATTGATTGCTCTCTGAGTTCATTATTGGCAATCGGACCCGGTGGGCGCTTGTGGCGGGGTTTGATTTTCTGCTTGATTTCTCCGAATTCCTGCGCAGCCAGATCACACCCAAAGAAACAGCGCCGGACATGTACCCCGGCGCTGCCGTGAAATGCACCACCACTGCGTCACGTTCGCATTACGATTCTTCTTCCTCAGACGCGATTGAATTCGAAGTATCGGCCTTCTTTTTGGACTTACGATCAGCGACATTGCCAGCGTCATGCGCGCGGCCGCCGTTCTTCATGCGGAAGCTGCGTCCCGTCATCTCCACGACCTCAGCGGCCTGCAGGAAACGATCGAGAATTGCCGTCGCGGCCGGCACATCACCAATGAGTTTGCCCCAATCCTCCAGAGGCCGATTTGATGTCATCAGCGTACTTTTGAGTTCATGTCGGCGCATGATGATCTCGAAGAGATATTCGCCCGAGCGCTTCGGCAGATGCTTCATCCCCATGTCATCCAGAATCAAAAGATCCGGCTTCAAGTAACGTGCCATGATTTTCTCGTGACCATCAAAAGCTTCATCATGCAGCAGATCGCGGACGGCGTCGAAGATACTGCGATAGAAAACTGTCACACCCGCGCGAATCAGTTTACGACCGATCGCTTGTGCGAGATGACTCTTGCCGACACCCGGAGGACCCACCAAAAGCACGTCGCGATGCTGTCGCACGAACTCACCGGACGCGAGATCGAAAAACAGTTTGCGGCGGATCGTGCGATTGAAGTCCCAATCAAATTCTTCCAGCGTTTTCTGATCGCGAAAACAGGCCGTGCGAGTGCGGCGTTCGATCTGTCGTTCATCACGCACAGACATTTCATCCTGCAGAATGAGTTCCAGAAATTCGGCGTGCGTCAATCGATTGGAAGTGGCCTCCTGCAGACGCACTTCCAGACTGTTCATCAGCCCCGATAAACGCAGTTCTTTCAGCATGTGAGTCAGCGTACTTTTCATAATCAGCGATCCTTTCGAAACTGGGTTAATGACTCAAGCGAGTAATCGCTCAGGGGACGAATCACGGGATGCTCTTCGAGGAATTCGAATTGCTTCTGTGGCACGGCTTCGCTCGATGTTCTCAGAAGTTGACGAATGGTCCGCAGCCGCAACGCTCCATAGGAAAACGCTGTTTCGCACGCCGCGTTGAGCGCCGTTGCATCGTGCTTCGACGCCAGAGCTTTCAGTCCCTGCAACACGCGAATGCCTTCTACGCCGCGAGCCTGCAACATGGCTTCTGACCAGTCTTTTACCGCGTTTCCGACGATCGACAGCTCCTTGAGCAGCACGTTCGCACCACGCTCAATGCACGACACTCGCTTCTTCGGAATGTGTTTCGAATCCGTGCGGAATCTCCCTGGTTCCGTTCGCGCATGGACGGCAAGTTGTTCCCACTTCTCATTGAACAATCGCACGAGACGACTGTCCCAGCGGACCCACACATCGCGGCCGACAAACTCCGGCGGCGCGGAGTAATACGACTTCGCGACTTCAATATGTCCGTCGCGATTGACGCTGCGTCGTCCTTCGTGAAAGAATGGAAATCGTTCGACCGGTAGTGGCAGCAGCGCAGCGCGTTCAAGCTGCTCAAAGCGCTGCCGAACCTGCTGCTTTGTGGTGCCGTGCAAACGCGTGTCGGCGACGCGGTCTTCCCATTCAAGAAGATGTTTGTTCTCCGCGTCGAGGCTCGTAAATTCGTGTCCTTTGAGCCCGTTGTTCTTGACGTATTTGACGCCCGCTTCGACCTTGCCTTTATGCTCGGGCGTATACGGCTTCGTTGGCAGGATCACCGTGCCATAATGCTGCGCGAACGATTGTAGCTTCGGATGAATCTCGGGATCGTACCAGTCGGCTCGCTTCACCGCCGCTTTCAGATTGTCGATGACGAGCGTCTTTGGAACGCCACCGAAGTAGCGAAACGAATTTTCCAGCGCGCTGATGAACGCTTCCGTGCTTTGATGATACACGGCTTCGCTGTATGCCTTCCTTGAATGGCTCAGCACGATGCGAAACACCCAACTGCGACGTCGCGATGTCTTGCTCGTGGCCGGATCTGTGAACTTGATCCATGCACCGGTGCCGAAGTCGATCTGCGCTTCTTCTCCGGCGGCGACTTCCATGCGTCGCACGAGCTGTGGTGTCTTCTGCTGCAGCTTCGCAACGTAGCGCCGCACGCTGTGATACTTCGCGTCGAATCCATGGGCATCGACAAGATCCTGCCAGATACGTTGCGCGGTGAGTCCTTGCTCCAGCTTGCGAATGATCTCTTCTCGATGGACTTCACATTCGCTGCGTGAGGCGGCTGTTGTTTCATCATGATGTGTGGTCGATGACTTGTCTGTCGAGCTGCTGACCGTGACGCTTTCCGAGGTCGCGTTTGCATCGACTTTTGCGGCGCTTGCAGTGAAAGTCTCGCCGCCCGGATTCGAGGCTGCCGCCCCGGCGAGTTCTTCGGCAGACCCGATGGGCGCTTCCCAAACGGGTGGCTGGTTTTGAATTTGAGACAAAGTTTTTGCAACGGTGCCGCGATCAACTCCGAGTTCCCTCGAAATTGCCCGATTAGATTTTCCCGTCGCCGCAAGTGCTTGTATTGCCTGTGTTTGTGCCATCGATAGCCGGTTCGACATGACTGCTCCTCAAATCCACGGATCAGATCCGCAGATGAGGCGCAATGCATCTCTCAACTCTCTAAATGGCTGGTTTTGAAGCGCCTTTTTGTGGCTGGTTTTAGGCGCTCACTGACACTCTGAGCAAGTAAAGGCCGTCGTATGCTTTCCGACGCAGACTGCTGCCAGAGACCACCTCGGCTTCGATCTCGGCAACCGTCCCCAATGGTAGCCCCAGTTGGCCAACCACTTTCCGCCGGAAAAGTTCCTCAAGCGTAATCGGCGATTCAATCGGTTTGTCTTGCCCACACGCACTGTTCGCGATCGCCAACGCCAAGCAAACGAGAATGTAAGAATACTTCATGGACCGTTTCCTTCGGTGGCAGAACGACCAAGATCAGCCGGTTGCCGCGACTGACTTACCAATG
>JANOZG010000760.1:0-5885 GCA_031429275.1 Planctomycetota bacterium | reverse complement strand
CGATCCTTCAGCAGACGGCTGTAGATGTCCATCGCGCGTTCGTCGCGACCATTCTTTTCAATTACATATGGAACAAGTACTGACATTTCTGGAATCCAGCAGAGATGAAGAGTTCAAAGGCAGAACAAGCGAACCATCGCGTCCCGTGCGATGAGATGTGATTAACCGTGCGACTGGATTGCAATCCGGCCACCTATTTCTTTTTCTCACCCGGTACACGTTCCAAAATCTCATCAACCAATCCATAGGCTTTTGCTTCCGGCGCAGTCAGGTAATGATCTCGCTGGGTATCTTTTGCAATCTTTTCGATCGGCTGCTTAGTATGGCCAGCCAGGATTTCATTTAACAACTGGCGGGCCGCCAGAATGTCACGCGCTTGAATTTCTATATCCGAAACCTGTCCACCAACCTGACCATAGGGCTGGTGAATCATGATTTTTGAATGCTTCAACGCGAAGCGTTTGCCTGCCGCACCACCGGCCACCAATATGGCTCCACCGCTGGCAGATAAACCCACGCAGTAGGTTGCAACATCACATTCAATGAACTGCATGATGTCGTAAATTGCCAGAGTCGCAGTGACGGATCCACCAGGTGAATTTACGTAAAGGTGAATGTCCTGGTGCCGATTTTCAGATTGCAGAAACAACATCTTCATAATGACAAGATTTGCACTGCCGTCATGGATTGGGCCGTCCATGAAGATAATCCGATTGTCGAGCAGTAAATCGCCCACCGTCATTTGTCGCTGGGCTGAATATTCACGTGCTGCCATCGGCATGTAATCGAATCGCGGGTCCTTCATTCGCTTGATCCTGCTGTTCTTCAATGCGTCGTAAAAGTGAGAGATTCTGCCTTCAGGAACCGCAGATCTTTCGTGGTTTGGAATTTCCGGCAGCGACATTATTCAACAAAAAAACAGGCGCCGCGTGATCCTACGCGCGCCTGTCGCTTTGGAACCGTCACTTTATACAGTTTCGTCTTCGCTCGTTGCAACAGGAGCATCGTCGATCAAACTGGAAGACATATTTCCACAGATCGCGAAGCGCACAGAAGACTGATTTTCTTTCTTGGCCTTCTTGCGAGGCACATCAACAAACGTCGCTTTTTCGAGAATAAAATCTACTGCTTTTCGTTCACGCATTTGAGCAGTCAGATTCTCCATCATTCCACTCTTGACCAATCGAGCGCGGATCTTGCGAACCGATTCACCCGTCTGGAATGACATCATTAATAGTTCTCGGTCAACGTCTGATTCCAGACATTCGATGTTTTCAACAGTTGCAATTTTGTCCAGAACGAAATGCTCTTTCAAAGCCTGAGTTGTCGTCTGGAGAGCATCCTGCCGGATTTTATTCTCACGGGCCATGATCTGCTCACGTGTGAATCCAGCCTGTGACATTTCCAGCATCTCGCGGCGGAGAGCGTTTTCTGTCTGCTGGCGAACCAGGGACTCAGGGAGATCCCAATCCGCAGAGGCCATGATTTGTTCCAGAACTTGCCTTCTGGTTTCCTGTCGTTGTGTGTATTCGAACTGACGCTCCACGGCGCTCCGCAGCATAGTTTCCAGTTCTTCTTCAGTACTGGCACCTAGTCTCTCGCAGAATTCTTTATCAACGACCGGTGTTTGAGATTGCTGAACCTCTGTAACCACAAACGTGGTTGCAACTGTCTCGCCACGCATTTCAATCACTGGAGAATTCAGCGAAATCTTGATATCCGCCGTTTTCGTATCGCCAGCTTTGGCGCCGGCCATTAATTTGTCGAAACCTTCCAGGGAAGCATCCTGGAAGTCCAACTGCGCCATAACCCGCAAGCTTTGATCGCGGGATTCGCGGATGGTTTTACCGTCATGAGTGAATGTCAGATCACAGATGACGTAGTCACCAGCCTCAGCCGCTCGATCAACTGTGATTCGCTCCGCATACGAATTGAGGAAGTCGTGCTTATATTCTGCAACGTCTTCATCAGTTGGCTCGCTTGAGGATCGCTTGATGGTGATTCCGTTGTATTCCGGAAGATCAAACTCCGGTCGAACTTCAACTTCGAATTCGTAGTGAAAGTCACCAGACTCCGGGATGTCCAGACTTTCAACGTCGATACGTGGCTCACTGATTGGCTCAATCTTGCTGTCATCAGAAAGCTGCTCCAAGCTAGCCATCAAGACTTTTTGCTTGATGTCCGAAGCGATTTCTTTCTTGAATCGTTTTTCAAGCAACGCGACCGGAACCTTTCCTACGCGGAAGCCAGGAACCTGGGCTTTACCAGAAAGATCTCCCAGTGCTTCATCGCGAATTGAGCGAATATCACTCTCAGAAACTGTCACCGAGATATGCTTGCGGCAGGATCCGACATCTTTAATATCGACCTTCAACGCCATCCGGGAACCGACTTCTTCGCCGTCTTCAACCGCCTGCCCTGCAACGTCAGAACTCATTCTGAAACCTTTTCAAGATCATTCAAACCATCGTAACCGCACCGGATTCGCCAAAGTGTTCTTTGAGAAAGGGCCAGAAACCAACAGCACGAAGTACCCTTGAAGGATCTTGATCAATTGGATTCCGAATCCTTTTTTCAAAGCCCCATTTATTATCCGAGAGGCAACGAAAAAAGAGCGGGTGAAGGGACTCGAACCCTCGACAACCACGTTGGCAACGTGGTGCTCTACCAACTGAGCTACACCCGCAATGTAAATGTTCCAAGTGCTGGAACACGATCAAATTGTAGCGAATCCACCCTAAGTCAAAGTCCCCAAGTAAGCGACTTACGAAAAAATGGCGGTTTCGAGAAGTCTTGCGTTCTACAAAACCTGCCCTCAGAGGGTGAGAAAGAGTTTGTGTTGATTCACCAACTCTCCGGTCACTTCTGATCGGGCGGCGAATTATGTCTGTTTTCGGTTTCGCGTCAACAGATCCGTAACCAAATCCCTCCAAAATCAATTTCTCAACGATTCTGATCTGCCGAATCACAACTTTGTACTTGCCCAATGTCTGCTTCTTCACATCTCCACTGCAACTGAATTAGCGCAGTTTTTGCCTTACGCAAATCTCGCTTCTCATAAACTCGAAACCAGTGAAGTCCTTTTCGACGAGAGGCTCTGACAACTCACCAGTCGACGAATTGCACATGCTGGAATTTGCCGGAATTCCCAGCACTTCGAAATCTCCGGTGTTTCGATGTGGCCACCTCCGTCTCGATTTTGTCCCAGTCGAACAACTGATACTTTGATCGCGGTGCAGGTTTTGAAAATTTGCCACTACTTCACTACAGTCCGCTGCGAAAACAAAATCTCTCAACGAAGCTTGTGCAGTTGAGATAAGCATTCCCATCGATCTCGGTTACAGCAACAAGCACGTTTTCACGGGCGATATCGCTCAGGAGCACTCGGTTTCAATGGCTGATCAACATGTTCAACTGGTGGTATTGGGTGGCGGTCCTGGAGGATATCCAGCTGCTTTTGCAGCCGCAGATCACGGTATGAAAGTGGTTCTTATTGATGATGGTATCAAACCGGGTGGTGTCTGTCTCAATCGCGGCTGCATCCCATCGAAGGCTCTTCTGCACGTCGCCAAGCTGATTAACGAAGCGGCGGAATCAGAAGAATGTGGCATCACCTTTTCAAAGCCAGTCATCGATCTCGACAAACTACGAACCTTCAAGAATAACGTTGTGAGTGGGCTTTCTGGCGGCATCGAATCACTCTGCAAAGCTCGAGGAGTCGAACTCCTGAAAGGCCGTGGCACGTTTCTGAATTCCGATTCCCTCGAAGTGAAAACTGCAGAAGGAACGACCAAAACGCTATCATTTGACCATTGCATCATCGCCACTGGTTCACAGCCGGCAATTCCTCCCATGTTTGCTCTTGGCGACGACCGCATCATGGATTCCACCGGTGCGCTCGAACTTAAAGATATCCCAAAACGATTGCTGGTCGTTGGTGGTGGGTATATCGGTTTGGAAATGGGATCGGTCTACGCTGCTCTGGGCACAGAAGTGACCGTTGTAGAAATGACCAGCGGACTTCTGCCGGGTGCCGATCGTGACCTTGTGACGCCGCTGCAAAAACGACTGGCTCATCAGTTCAAAGCGATTTATCTTAACACCAAAGTCGCAAAGCTGGAGCCTGCTCCGGCCGGGATCATTGCCAGCCTTGAAGGTGAAGGCGTTGAACCACAACAGACATTTGATCGAGTTCTCATTTCTGTCGGTCGGAGACCCAATAGCCGCGGCTTGGGACTGGAATCGACGAAAGTTCAAATCGATGAGAAAGGCTTCATCAAGATCGACAAGAACCAACGAACAGCAGATCCGAAACTGATGGCGATTGGTGATGTGGCTGGTGAACCGATGCTGGCGCACAAAGCAACTCGAGAAGCCAAGATCGCCGCGGAAACTTTGCTGGGTGAACCAGTTGAATTCGACAACATTGCGATTCCGGCTGTGGTGTTTACCGATCCGGAGCTTGCATGGGCCGGGATTACCGAAACCGAAGCGAAGGCTCAGGGAAAAGAATTCACTGTCCATCGCTTTCCATGGGCCGCTTCTGGTCGAGCACAAACGCTGGCTCGCACCGAAGGCCTGACAAAGATGATTGTTGAACCGCTCAAGCAGCGCATCCTTGGGATTGGAATTGTTGGCCCAGGTGCCGGTGAAATGATTGCAGAAGCTGTCATCGCAATTGAAATGGGCGCCACTGCTCGAGATCTCGCCGATTCAATCCATGCTCATCCAACGCTGTCTGAAACATTGATGGAGGCGGCCGAATCAGTGTTTGGGAATCCGACGCACCAATACCGTCCGCCAAAGAAGAAATAGCGATTTTGCAGATTCACTCTCCACTTTTCTATGAAACGTCGTCAAGCATCGCGTAAAGAATGCGATCTCGGGCGACGCGTGGATTGGAAGAAAACCAGAGGCTCGGCGTTGTATCGAGATTCGCCAGAATTCCCCGGCCAAGGATTTCTAGCGAAATCCTGCTGCATACCAAATCCGGATTGGCGCGTTACCCGCTGCTGTGAATACGTCTGGCTACTTGATCGCGTAGTCCACCAAAACCGGCAGATGGTCGCTGTGAGCAGCTTCGAATTGCGGGCCTGTTTCAGCAAAGTGTTCTGGACTGACCACAAAGGCGGTGGGGACACTTAGCTTTTTTCGGGCCGCTTCGGCGACATAGATGTGGTCGAGCATTAAGTCCGGGGAGATCGTTGTCAATTCGCCATTCCGCTTTGCGACGGGACTGAGGTTGCCTCCAGACACTAATCCATCGTGAGGTGCCGCTGGGGCTGTCCCGTTGAAATCACCAGGAAGAATCACTCGCGGCGTTTCGACAGACTGCGAAAGCAGGTGCGCAACGTATTTGGAAAGCCAACAACCTTCGACCCTCCGCAACTCGGCGTCTTTGTAATGGCCGTGAATACCAATGATGCGAAAGGTTTCGTCACTGCATCCCTTTGGGCAAAAAACGCCCGTCACGGGACAGCGATACGTCCATGTTGGATAAAGCGTCGGCGAAAACCGAGTGTCGGGATTTGTGCGAACGAAAGCCGCCGAGATCAGATCCACTTTGCTGGTGTCATAGAGAATCGCGTTCTGCTGAGGAAAGACGCCGAGCACATTTCCTGCGAACACCTGCCAGGTGTCTCCCATCCGAATTCGAAGGTCGTTGAGGGCCTCGATCTGGTCAATCTCCTGCAGCGCGAAGATGGCGGCATCGAAGCTTTTCATACGTTGTGCGAGCGCGTCGAGTTGTGCTGCTGTACCGTCCGGCTCCGCTCCGTTCGTTTTTGCAGCGCGGTCGTTGAAGAATTCGAGGTTCCATGAGACGATCCGCAAGTGATCCTCATGAACTGGTTCCAGACATGGCATTCGTCGTCGAGGCGGGCGCC
>JANOZG010000759.1:0-17394 GCA_031429275.1 Planctomycetota bacterium | reverse complement strand
CTTCGCGACCGATTGGCATTCGCTCCGTGCGCCCGTAGTACTGATTCATCCACGGTGGTGCATCAGATTCGACGGTGGCTCGAAATCCCGACGCACCCGGAGCAAAGTACGCCCCAGGCCGTGCCGAACTTGGCGGTGGTGCCATAACGCTGGCGTTTGGTTGCTCAACGGAATGCTGGTGTATTGGTGGTTCAATGTTTGCACGATTGTCGACAGACTCGGCCGAATAGAGTGCAGCTGAGTTTGGTGCATCAGAATCGGGGAAGAATTGAACTGGCGAGTCTGGCAAAGTGCCCTGCGTCTGCGGCATGCCGGAATTCGCCTGATCAGCGTAGATCGCCCGTGCTTGATTGTCAGGAGTGCTGGGCGGGGTTTGATGATTCTGAAACGATTGTTCGCCCGGCCTATACGGTGGAGGTGTCACCGTTCGGTTGGCGGGTACATTCGGTGGAATCAGCAATGTGCCGTCGTCCTGTACTTGTCCTCGAGGTCGCGTATTGCCCCCACTTGCTGGACGAATCATGCCTTGAATTGCGACTTGACCACTTGCTGACTTGGCTGGCTGGCCCGGGTCATTTGATGAATTTGACGACCATTGCGCGGCATGCCCGGGCCACATAGTTCTGGCGGCATTTGCCGGAAGCGAGCTTGTTGAACTGTTCGCAGGACCTGAATATCCCGCGCCAGCGACCGAAGCACGCCATGCGGGCACCATTCCCGTCTGCACGTCAGCATCACGCGGCATGATCAGCATACCGGATTCGCCAGTGGGTTCATTTCCCAGTTGTGCGGCATGGATTATGGTATGGGAAGAAAGATCCAGGGTCGTGTAAACAGCCGCTAATACTGCTCCACCGAGAATGCAGACTGTTTTGCGTTTCGTCAGAAGTCCACGGAGCATCCCGAGAATGGTGCTGCTTTGAACAACATTCGATGCGAGCCCAGTTTTTTCCGCGTTGTGATTCATGGACGTGGACGGGACCTTGCGGCAATTTCGTATGTCATGCGACACTCAAGTCGAGTTGCGCAGTGCACAATTCATGCTTTTGCTAGATTCGTCATATCCAGCAAAGTCCGTCCATAAAAACCCAAAGCATTGCGACCGGATTATCCGGAATGCCATAAAATCTCGACTTATTTTGCCTAGTTGAACAAAAATAGTCGGGATATCCCCCATGCGTTCTATCGCTGGAATGAAAATCGATGGCCCGCTCAGAAGGTGGGGAATCGACCGTGATCAGTCTGCAAGCGGTCGAAATTGGGGTGTGGCTTCGGCGAGCGGGGGATGTCAATCCCCTGATTGTTGGACTCATGAAGAATCAGGGGACTCACGTCCCCCGCTCGCCTCACTTCAGCCACCGCCAAGTAGATTGTTCGATCGATTGTTCCTCGGTCTACTCACCGGCATCTTTTGCCTGTTGGCGCGCGAGTTCTGATTCAAGCGTCGCCCGAAGGTCGCGGACGCGTTCCAGATCGACTCCTTCAGGCTGCTTCTCGATAAACCAATTTGCGTCATCAACGGCGTTCGTCAATCGACCAGTGCGAGCCCTCATTTCCAGCCGCTTGGCCCGGTACTCAACGCTGGTTGGTACCAGCGTGACCAAAGTTTCAAGATATCGCAGAACGGCCGTTTCGTCCCGTTCACTTTCGGCCAGTCCCAGCAAGTTGCCCAGCATCCGTTCGCAGATCTGTACAGGAGTTTGAGGCACCCGAAACTGTGGCAGGTTTGGAAAACGAGCTTCCGTCAATCGGTCGACGATATCCTCCTCGGAAAGTCGCTTACCCTGTTCGAATGGATCAATTGTCAATGAATCTGTGGGATTAGCTGACGGTGTGAACTGCACAACGAAGTGCCCCGGAAGGCCAATGCCCTGAATATTCAGATTCAATCGTTTGCCAACTTCGATATACAAGACTGACAACGTAATCGGCAGACCTTCTCGATCTTCAATGACTTCATTGATATAGCTGTTTGCGCGGGTGTAGTATTCGTGACGACTTCCATGAACGCCTAATTCCTCAAACAGATACCGATCCATAGCAGCAAGGCGTTCAGCCTCGTTCGCCTCTTGTGGTAAACTACTGAGGATCTCGTCGGCCCATAATTTGATACGTTCCATGTACTCTTCCACATCAACCTCAGGGTTGTCCATGCGAGAGATCAGCAATGCTGCGTTTAGTATTGAGACGTCGTTGACCGCTGCATCTTCGACCGGTGGTGATTCATTCGAGCTATCAGTAACTCGCAGCAAAGTTTTCAACTGCATGCGAATCACAGATTCGTGAACTTCCACAGCAAGTTCACGCAGCCGCTTCGCTTTCTTTTCAATTTGATCGGCTTCCGCGGACAAAGCGTTAGCCGCCTGGTCTCCGAAAGGCACTACACTCGCTGCGACATCTGCATTCGCGGGATGATTTGGACTGATGCGAACGATGATCGCATCGACTGTCGTTTTCTGTTCTTCATTGAGCGGTGCGGGGAATAAGTTGGCGGCAGTTTTGAAACCGCGAAACTCTGCCGAAGTTCCTCGAAACGCCGCCAGCCCAATCGCACCATGCGGAACGACATCATCGCGGGATTCGATCACTTTCTGGCCATTCAGATAGCACTCAAAATGATCCGCATGAATTCGTACAAGCAATGAATTCCAGGCATTCTGAAGATACGCAGCATGCGGCTCATTGTGCAGAATCGTCCATGAACCTACATCCGGACCATCGAACCGTGTCAATCGCATGTTGCCAGCACTGGGATAAAATCCGTAATGCCGGTCACCACCATCGGAATGAAAAACAAGCCCCGCAGCACCGTCTTCATCGCCTAGTTTTACGTCGACTTTTAAGTCAAATGGAAACTCAGGACGAGAAACCTGCTGCAGGCAAAGTGTGCGACCTCCAAACGAAGTGCCCATGCCATCCACGGAAATTTTGGCGGCTTTGCGTTTCCATTCGCCACCGAAGACCGGCTTCCAGATCCGAGCATCCAGCGCGCCGATCGTTTTCCACCGCGACATCGGAATCGGATTGGGTTCGTCAATCATCTGGCGAATCAAATTGGCGGGAATCGCGTATCCAACGTTATTCTTTTCCCGTGATTTCATGGTGACCAGCCCGACGACCTGGCCTTCGGCCGTGACGACCGGCCCACCGCTGTTTCCTGGGTCAATCGGCATTGCCAATTCGAGCATCTTAATACCTTCCAACTCATAGATGCCCGAATATGTACCACTGGCTGTCGAATAGCGGCGACCCAGCGGGTGGCCAAGAGAGATCAAACGTCGACTTTCAGAAATCTCTTCGACTGAAATCGGCAATGGTGCGAGCGACTCATTGTCGATGCGAATGATTGCCAGATCCAGTTGGTTGGACGAAGCGTAGACTTCCAGAACTTTGGCCGTTTTGCCATCGGGCAACTCAACAATGAAATCACGAGCATCCCCGATCACATGGCGTGCTGTCGCAATAAGTCCCGGCCGATCGACCGCGAAGCCAGCTCCAAATCCAGATTCGTCACCCGTGCGATCTGTTTTTCGCACGACAACGATTGACTTGCGAATTTGTTCCGAAAGCGTCTTTTCTGCCTTCTCATTGTCAGCCACGTCGGCGACAGCTTTGTCAGTCTGAGCGCCACACGTAGCGGGCAGAAGAAAAATGCCAACCGCAAACAGTAATAGAGCTCCCGAGCGTGACCATGTCTTCAATGCAGCACTCACAGGAATCCTCCAGGCAGGTTGAGGTTTGCGATTACAACTCAGTGTTGCACGAAGCCAGATGCCATTGCGTTAGTTGTTGAAACTGATGTGCTACTTGCAGCAAACGGGCTTCATCAAGTGCGGCGGCCTGCAAATGCAATCCCACCGGCAGTTTATTCGTCGTCAAGCCGCATGGCACGGAAATCCCGGGCAGACCAGCCAGATTTGTGCTGATGGTGTAAATGTCGCCAAGGTACATCGCCAGCGGATCGTCGAGTTTTTCGCCCAACTTAAATGCCGGTGTTGGTGCCACTGGTCCTGCGATCACATCAACCGTCTGGAATGCGGCCGCGAAATCATCGGCGATGCGACGCCGGACTTTCAAGGCTTTCAGGTAGTATGCGTCATAATAGCCGGCGGACAATGCGTAGGTCCCCAGCATGATGCGACGTTTGACTTCCGCACCAAAACCTTCTCCGCGACTTTGGCAATACAAATCAATCAGGTCATCAAATTTCTTAGCGCGATGGCCGTAATGGATTCCATCGAATCTGGCAAGATTGCTGGAGGCTTCGCTGCATGCGATCAGATAGTACGTTGCCACGGCGTACTTCGAATGCGGCAGCGAAACGGAATGCACTGTTGCTCCCGCGTCTTCCATAACAATCAGCG
The DNA here is from genome assembly GCA_031429275.1 of Planctomycetota bacterium. Lineage (GTDB taxonomy): Bacteria > Planctomycetota > Planctomycetia > Planctomycetales > Planctomycetaceae > SXXK01. Next base: position 13,030 of record JANOZG010000759.1, on the reverse strand, counting down.
CTTCACGAACACGCTGTTCAACTTCCGCATCAAGTCCTTCCGCAAAGTATTCTGCGGCAATGCCTATTCGCAGACCTTGAAGCGGTTGATCAAGCGTTGTGGTCCATTCCGCAGTGGCGACATCCAATGACGTGGAATCGCGTTGATCGTGACCTGCAATACATTCCAGCAACAACGATGCACCATAAACATCGTTTGCAAAAGGACCTATCTGGTCCAATGAGCTGGCGTATGCAATCAGGCCATAGCGTGAGACTCGACCATAGGTTGGCTTCATGCCAACGACACCGCAGAAGCTAGCGGGTTGACGAATAGATCCACCCGTATCTGAACCCAATGCCAGCGGAACCATACCTGCAGCCACCGCCACGGCAGATCCACCGCTCGATCCGCCAGCAGAACGAGTCTGATCCCACGGATTGCGGGTCACTCCAAAAACCGATGTTTCTGTCGAAGAACCCATGGCAAATTCATCGGGATTCAGTTTGCCCACGATGACTGCGTCTTCCGCTCGCAAGCGTTCGATCACATGAGCGTCGTAAGGTGGCCGAAAGTTCTGCAACATTCGACTGCCACAGGTCGTCGGGTGATCCTTCTGGCAAATGTTGTCTTTAATTCCGATTGGCAGACCAGCCAATCGTCCGACTCTTTCGCCCGCCTTGCGTCGACAATCAATGTCGTCAGCCTGCAGCAATGCGCCTTCCGCATCAACCAAGATAAACGCATTCAATTCACCATTCAGCGCCGCGATCCGATCAAGGCTTTTCTGTGTCAATTGCCTTGCAGTGATTGAGCCTGTAGTCAATTGCTGAATAAGTTCGCGGGTGGAAAGGCGGTTCATCGTAATACGTCACGCGGTCCGAATAGGGCTGTCAATTCTTGTTCCACAGCTTGAGTGTCGGAACAAGGAGATTGCAAGTACGAAGAGTTGCGTCAAGGCTTGTCACCGGTTTCGAAATCCAGAGTCCGCTGGCGTTCGTCGCGCGCATTCAGTTCCTTATACAGCAGACTTGGCTGTATGCCGGAATTGCGTTGATATTTTCCGGATTCATACTGTGTAATCACGCCTTCGACCGTGTGATAGAAGATTTGACAGACTTGAACTCCGGCATAAATCCGCACTGGCTGTACGGCCAGCATTTCCAGAGTCCAGTAGCCGCAGAATCCGACGTCGCCAAAACCCGCTGTGATATGCACAAACATTCCGAGCCGACCTATTGATGATCGTCCCTCCAGCATCGGAACGAGATTATGCGTCTGAGTGTATTCTATCGTACGCCCCAGATACATTTTATTGGGCTCAAGCACCAGGCCCTCGGGCGGAATCATGATCCGCCGGTACCGATTGGCTCGCTTCATATCGAGTACAATTTCTTCGTACACCAATAGCTCGTCGTGCAGACGCAGGTTGTAGCTGTTGGGATTCAGCTGATCTTCATTAAAGGGCTCGATCCCAATGTCGCCACCCAGGCGAGCCTTGATTTCACTGCCACTCAGAATCATGAAGCACCTGCCGGTCCGATGAAATCGAAGTCGGCCTATCCAAAATGAAGTGGAATTGAAGGGAAAATCTGCAACACAAATAAGAACGCTGCTCAATCAGGTCCGCAGGGTAGGTGACGAACGCCTGGGATTCAACTGCCGGTCGATATTTGCTGTACGATTTTAATGGGCATACGTCAGATCCTGATGCTCAAAGGGTGCAGTCGTGATTGACTGAGAAGATGGTAGAGCAATGCTCCTGCTGCAGGTGAATGCCAACCAAGGGCTGAGAACCCTTAACCCAAAGCAGCCTCCCGGCTCGCTGACATCAGCCGCTCACGTTGTCTGCTTCCCGAAAGATGCGCGCATGATTCGAAGTGAGGCTCTAACAGGACAGTGTCATGTTTCGTGTAGCTGTTTTGCGAAATGTATTTCCCGGCTGTGCCTGTCGGCCTTGGTTTAAACGTCATAGTCACGGTCGATACCCCTCCCTTCAAGCGGACTATTAAAAAATCCCGGTAAACGACTGAGGTAAACTCGGCGGTGCTAAAGCAACACTCAGCGAGTTGGCTGAGTTCCATCGTCTGTTTCTGCCCCACTGTTGAGCCGTAGATTTTGCGTATTGACAAATATGTAGCATAGGCTACAGTGCCGATGTAGCGCTGGCTACAACAGGTTGTGTTATTAGATTCACTTGAGTTTCCGGTGCTCTTGAGGTTTTGATATGAGTGGATATCACGGTACGTTGAACAAAGTTCGCATGCGGCGGTCAGGCGGTCGAATTCAGGGCTTTACGCTGATCGAGCTTTTGGTCGTGATCGCGATTATTGCGATTCTGATATCACTGCTCCTGCCGGCGGTGCAGCAGGCGCGAGAGGCGGCCAGGCGGACTCAATGCAAGAACAATCTCAAGCAGCTTGGTCTTGCCATTCACAATTATCACGATGTCCATCAGGTGTTTCCGCCGGCATATCTTGGCAGCCCAGTCATTTCAGGCTCAGCGTTTGGTGTGAATTATCCCGACGACAATCGCAACGGTGCTTCGGGCCTTGGTTGGGGTGTGATGATCCTGCCATATCTGGAACAGTCGGCCTTGTACGCACAGTTTGATCCGACGATTCCGCTGTGGGCGCCTCAGCAAGCCGCCGCGATGAAAACCAAATTGGCAATGTTCCTGTGCCCAAGTGCGGTTGGTGGCAGCGACGGATTTGCGCTGCGACAATACACATCCGGAACCAACGAAGAGCCTCGAACTCCTCAGCCGTATTCGCCGGGAATTTTTCTGTCTCATTCGCACTATGTGACCATGGCTGGAACACAGGGGCCATGGGCGCGACCAACGGCTTATTCGTTCGACTTTTCGGTGCCGGAACCTGTTCCGGGTGCGGGCGCGGCAACGATTGATGGTGCCTTCTATCGCAATAGCAGGATTCGCATGGCCGACATCACGGATGGCACTTCGAATACGGTGTTTCTTGGCGAGCATACGTCTCGACTGAGCGACAAGACATGGGTCGGCGTTGTTCCTTTTTCGGTGACATGCAAGAAGATTGGTGGGGTTGTCACGGATGATTGCGACAGCGGCGGAGCTCTGGTCCAGGGGCACAGCGGGCCAGATTTGCATGATCATCCGCAGGTGATCATTCATCAGCCGAATCATCCGGCTGGGCATCCCGATCAACTGGATTCCGATCATCAGGGCGGATGTCATTGTCTGCTCGGTGACGGTTCCGTGCGGTTCGTTGGTCAATACCTCGATGGTTTTGTCTGGGCGGGTTTGTGTACTCGCGCCGGCGGTGAGATCGCAGGAGAGTTTTAGTGCAGAATCTCAGACGCAATCGACTTGCTGTATTTGGCGCATTCCTACTGACCGGTTTTATGCTTGTTTTCCCTGGCTGTAATGGTCCTCCGGCAATGGAGTCTGAAGAGGCGCATTCGACTGCCGACGCGCTTTACACGGCGATTACCTCCCGCCGCACCGACTTGCTTGATGAATCCGAAACCCGGCTCAAGGAACTCAACAACAGCGGCAAAATATCCGCCGAGGCCCTGGAGTCGTTAATTGACATCATCGAGCAGGCTCGATCTGGCTCCTGGCAGGACGCTGCTGAGGAGCTTGACAGCTTTATTCGTCATCAGCCGCAGGCACAACACTCGCATTAAACCAGGTTACTTTGAGAAGCGGAGTTCTTGTAGCGTGGGACCAGCGAGCAACCGAGCGCCGGCCCACAGTGTGTGCAGATGGAGAACGGTGGGCCGGTGCGGCTTGTCAGCCGCTTGTGCCACCCTACATTTCTGGAAACACGAAATACACTGGGAGTCATACTTCACAGCGTTACGTGCTGGTGAGCCAGGCAAAACTACTTCTGTAGCATGCAGTTCTTTACTGGGGTAAGTAGTCTGTATGCGGCTGCCCTTTCTCGTGCGCCGGCAGACAGAAGATGCCTTGATAAGTACACATTCACCAGTACACTTGCGTCTTCGCACTGGGCTCGAAAACATTCAGTGAGATGATATTCGCTCTCTTGCATCAAAAGGTTCGTTCATGAGATATCTCGCCATTGTGCTTGCTTCCGTGACTCTGATGCCCATCGCTCAGGCGCAGAACCTGAAAAGCAACATTCCCTATGCGGATCCCGCCCATGAGCGGCATGTGCTGGATGTGTATTCGCCGCCTGATGCCAGGAATTTGCCAGTCGTATTCTGGATTCATGGCGGCGGCTGGCAGGCTGGTGACAAGACGGAAGTGAAACTTAAACCGAAAGCCTTCGTAGAAAAAGGATTCGTTTTTGTGTCGACGAATTATCGGCTGCTGCCGGATGTTGAGATGGAAACAATCTTCCGCGACATCGCAAAATCTATGCATTGGGTTCACAACCACATCGCCGAATATGGTGGTGATCCGAATCGAATCCTTGTGATGGGACATTCTGCTGGTGCCCAGTTGGCCTCATTGATCTGCACTGATGAACGATATCTCAAAGCGGAAGGTGTGCCATTGACCAGCGTCAAGGGTTGCGTGCCGGTTGACGGAGATACCTACGACGTGCCGGCGATCATTGAGACCGCCGAAACGCGTCGGCGAGTTCATCATCAACCTCAGGCGAAAGTCGGCCATCGAGAGAAATTCGGCAACACGCCGGAAAGGCATCTCGACTATTCGGCCGTGACACACGTCGCCAAAGGCAAAGGCATTCCGCCGTTTTTGATCATCTATGTTGCTGACCATCCCGACAACAACGCGCAAGCCCAGCGATTAAGCTCGGTATTGAAGGAATCTGAAGTTCCGGTCTCGCTGTACGGTGGAAAAGACACCAGCCATACCAAAATCAACGACAACCTTGGCTTGGCCGATGATCCCGGAACAAAAGCGCTGTTTGAATTTGTGGAAGGTGTTTTGAAGACGCCTTGAAGATAGGTCATGCCATGCGTGTTGCGAAACGTGATCGCTACTTCGCAGCTTTGCAAAGGTCGATCCATGTGTGAATCCTCTTTTGCAGGTCTGTGCCGTTGCGGTCGAGCATATCGTTGTGGCCGGTGCCGCGGAAGAAGAAGAATTGCTTGGCGACTCCGCTTTTAGATTTCTCCGGCGTTACCTGATGTAGTCGTTGAGCGAGCGGCAGGGGTACGATGGAGTCATGAGTGCCGTGGAATTGAAGGATCGGACAACTCACGAAAGGAATTTCCAGATCGGAACGATACCGATCGATCAGGAGAAATCTGATGGGTAACCACCAAAAACGATTTCGCGCGGCATCCAGCATTGAAGAGAATGTTGCCACCAACAGCAGTCCTGCCGGCTGTTCGTTCTTCTGGCATAACGTTGATGCCAGTTTTGTGGCAACTCCACCCCCCAGTGACTCGCCGGCAAGGATGATCTGGTCCGGCCGATATCCAAGAGTTTCCGTCGCGTATTCCCAGGTTGCGAGTGCGTCTTCGGTTAACGCTTTTTCCGAAGGTTGACCCTCTGAATCGCCGTAACCGCGATAGTCCATTGCAAGGACGTCAAGGTTGATTGACCAGCAGAGTTCATACCATGGTAATCGCCTCGCGCGATGACTGGCGTTGCCGTGGAACAACAGAAACAGCCGTTCGCCACGTTCCTTGCCTATCTGCAGATGCCAGCCGCGAATCTTTTCGTTGTCGCCGGAAACGACTTCAACATCCGATGCTTTGGCAAACTGTCCCGTCGTTACCGGATAGTCAGCAACGGCAATCTGATGATCTCGACCAGCGGGATACATCAAGGTTCGTTGCAGCCATGTAAACATACTTAGCACCACCAGATAGAACAACAGAAATCGTTTTGCAACGTGCATCGTCCTATCCCGCCAGCGATGAGTCTTTGAGGCAGAATCCATGCGAACGTCCTGTCGTTTACGCGATCTGCGCTGAGGACTGTTTGAACCATCCAATACAGCACTACGCGATCCCGCTTCTCTCTCCAACATCGGGGAGATACGGGTCTTGGTTTTTTATCGCACTTTCTTCTGCAGGCTCATAAGGACTGCCGAATTTCCCTCTATTTTAATCTTGCTAAAAAATCAGAGCCCTGGCGGCCAATCACCTTCTGGCGTATTGAAGTCCTGGCTTCCGTTGTCGTAATCCTCTGGTGGCGGTGGAGGCGGATTATGAAGCCGCTCCTGAAACTGTTGAAACGAATGTTTAAGCGAATCCAGCAGTCGCTGAGCATTCGCCGAGGCCATGAAGACTCGCTGTGAAACTGATGAACGTGGAAAGAAAGTTGTGATGAAGTCGAATGAAAACTCCGTCGGTGAATGGCCGATCATCACTGCGTTCGCATACGTGCCGGATTGAACGTCATCACTGATTTTCAGTGATTCATACAGATCCTGTGCCGATTGTCGCTGCTGTTGAGGTTGATTCGGAATCACGGGCATTTGAATAGGCCCGAAGCGGTCTTCGTATCGCTGGATATTTTCCTTGAGTGCTGCAATGAACTGATTGACCACAACTGGTGGCATCACGACGCGTGCAACGACTTGTTGAGGCTGTTGCATTCGCAGCAAAAAATCCACGATGAATTCGTGCTGCCCCTGAAGTACAACCGCACCAGTGGTGAAAACTCCTCGAGCGACATGTGCTGGAACAAGCGCACCGATGTGTGAGTGTCGAATTTCCTGGCTCTGCGGGCCATCGTTTTCTGATGGTTCGTCTGGAGTTGACGGTTCTGTCATTTTTGTAGAGTCTTCAAGTCAAACTTGTGGGCAGGTGGATTTTCGAACTCAGAAGTTCGTCCAAGCAAAAAGGCTTAGCATCGACTTGATGCTAAGCCTTTGTCGATTCTATAAAAGGTGAGCCACAAATTACTAGGAATTCGGCTGCACTTTCACTCGCTTACGAACGTCCGTTTCAAGGACGCCGAACGCCTGTTCATGTCGCTGCAATGCCATTGACAGCGCACTCCACAATCGCTTGGCAGTGAAGTGATTCAGGATGATTCGCTGAGTAACTTTCACTTCAACTTTGCCTGTTGCGTATGGCGTTGGGTTCAGGCCCAGATCCAGAATCAGCTCTTCCGGAGTGCTGGACACTCGACAGAAATTCGCATAGCCAGCATTCGCATCGGCGTCAGTCACAATGACTTCCTGAGTCTGTTGTGCTTCAGGGCCACGCGCTGATTCCTGTTCTGGTGAATTCTCACTATCGCTCACGTTCAATTTCTCCAAAAGATGGGCATTTCGAGACAGCCCGGGGTCAATTCCCGGACACAAAGTTGTACTGGTGGAGGACTTATAGCACCGCAGCACGATCACGGCAACGTCTGTCGTGACCGTTTTCAGTTTAACGCGTAGCTATGCCCAATTCCGAAGCCAAGACGGGAAGGCTAGCGAAACCACACGTAAATTTGCTGAAAATATCGGCAACCCTAGGTTTTTGCTGCTCGATTCCGGAACCAATCGGCGGTGATTCTCAGGCCGTCTGACACGGCTATTGTTGGGCCGAGCAGTTCTACTAGACGATCAGCGTCCAACAGTGAACGCTCCACGTCACCGGCGCGGCGGTCGCCATAGCGAATCTCGCTGTTGCTGTTCAGAGTCAGACGAATGTGTTCGGCCAGTTGCAAGGTTGTTGTTTCACGGCCGGTTCCGACGTTCAATACGCGATCCGGAATCTGTCCCTGCAATGCGGCCATGTTGGCTTTTACGACATCGCCGATGAAAACGTAGTCGCGTACGCAACCGGGATCGCCGACGGTCGTGCGCGCAAACACGCCGACAGGTTCATTGGCCAGCATGCGATTGCAGAAAATGGCCACAACGCCGGCTTCACCGTGCGGGTCCTGTCGCGGGCCGTACACGTTGGCATAACGCAGTACCGTGAAGTTCAGCTTGTGTTCGTGGCGGAAGCAATCCAGATATTTTTCAACGGCAAACTTGCTGCATGCATAAGGACTCAACGGCAGCGGGACGGTGGAAACCGACGCTCGTGTTCCGTCCGGTACTTCGCCGTAGATCGCGCCGCCGGTGCTGGCAAAGACCAGGTGTCCGACATTGTGATTGACGCAGGACTGCATGATATTGATCGATCCGATAATATTGATCGATGCGTCTTTCTGCGGTTCGCGAACACTGATCGCCACGCTGGCCTGAGCTGCCTGATGACTCACCGCTGTCGGCTTAAAACTCGCGAATGTTTTTTCGACGGCCGCTGCGTCCTGGATATCAACCTGAAAGAACTCAGCTGCTGCAGGAACGTTTTCCCGTCGGCCGCTGCTGAGGTCGTCCAGAACTGCAACTCTCCAGCCCGCTTCAAGCGCTTTGTCAGCCAGATTGCTGCCAATAAACCCCGCGCCGCCAGTGATCAAAAGTCGCATGTTCAGCAGTTCCTGTCTCGTCATTTGTTGCCGTTGTCATTCAGCACTTACTCTAGCCGACAAATCCTAATGAGCGTCAGGCATGATGTGAATAGCAGCAGGACGCCCGCCGTTGCGTATGATGTATTCCGGTCGTATTGATCCTGACGGTGGTCTTTGCGGCTGTTGGATCAATGAATGCGTTGGTGAACGAACAACTGTTTCACGATTTTCGCAATGGTGTTCGTTGCGTGATGGCCAAGCTTTTTTAGAAAACAGCCGAACCCGCTGGATATGACGTGTGTCGTTACTGTGTTCTCTGGGACAGGAGTCATTCAAGAAATGCGAACAGAAATTCGCGATACGCGAGGCGTTTGCAGCCTCCTGACCCCACATCGTACGCAGGTGAGAAGTCGTTTTCAGCCGATGAAATTCATCGCGTGTTGAACGCCTTGTGCAGGATCATTCGATAGCCCGTGAGTCCCACGCTGCGTTTTGTCACGCATGTTTATTGGTGGTTGACTCAGGCTTTCTTAGTTCGCGATCACTGCCCCGGCATGGCACTCTGCATCGGAATGCGGGCTGTTCATTTCACCGGAATGCGAAAACGGCTATAAACGGCCTGCTGGATACACGTCCAGCGGCGGCCAATTCTCTCACACCATCAAGCACTTTGAGCAACACTGCAGAATCGGATTCAACGTATCACAAGGGTGTGATACGCTTTGATCAGTTCATTCGTTGCTCCGCTATTCTCCGATTCTGCGTCAGCACTTGCCATTGCAGGTGACAGGAAAAAATATGAGCGACGCTCAACAAACGTCATTTGAAGATCAAATCATGGCGGTCGTCAGCGAGATTGACTACCGCCCAGTGACACAGGCCATTTTGGCTAAATCATTGGATGTTAAAAAGAAGGCGCTTCGCGACTTCAACGCTTCATTGGCCAATCTCATCGAAGCAGGTAAACTGCGACAAGACAAACAAGGACGGATTCGCGTCAAGGGAAGCTCGGGATTGGTGTCCGGTGTGCTGCGGAAGATCAGCAGCGGTGCCGGATTTGTGATCCCGACGGAGCCATCAAAGGACGCTAAAGATCCCAAGTCAGGTGACATCTATGTTTCCGCTCGCGATATTCGCGATGCACAAACCGGCGATGAAGTGATGGTGCGAGTGACAGAAAAGCGTCGCTCCGGTGGTCAGCGTTGCGGGATTATAGAAAAGGTCGTTGATCGCGCGACCAGTGTCTTCGTTGGAACATATTTTGAATCCAGCGGACAGGGGTTTGTGCGAGTCGATGGAACGGTTTTCGGCGCGGCGATTCACGTCGGCGATCCCGGTGCGAAAGGCGCAAAGCCAGACGACAAAGTTGTCATCGAAATGCTGCGATTTCCCACTGCTAATCGCGTTGGTGAAGCCGTGTTGACAGAAGTTCTTGGCAATCGCGGTGATCCGGGTGTTGATACGATGACGGTGGTCCATAGCATGGGATTGCCCTACGAATTTCCGGATTCGGTTCTCGATGACGCTCGTCGTCAGGCCGATGCCTTTGACGATGCAAATTTGCAGGGACGAACGGATCTCACGGGCGAGACCATTGTGACCATCGATCCTGTCGATGCCCGTGACTTCGACGATGCAATTTCGTTGTCGCGATCAAGGGACGGCCATTGGCATTTGGGAGTTCATATTGCGGATGTGGCTCATTTTGTGCCGGCTGGCAGTAAGCTTGATGAGGAAGCTCAGAAGCGTGGGACCAGCGTTTATCTTCCGGGGCACGTGATTCCTATGCTCCCGGAACTGATCAGTAATGGCCTCGCCAGCCTGCAACAGGGGCAGGTGCGGTTCACTAAAACTGCGTTCATTGAATTCGATGAGGCTGGAACAGTTGTAGGCGTGGATGTCGCGAATTCTGCAATCAAGGTCTCGCGGCGTTTCGCTTATGAAGAGGTTATGCCGATTCTGAATAATCCCGGGAAGACCTTTGAGAACTTAACTCCCGACGTGCGTCACCTGCTGCAAAGCATGTTTGAATTGGCGATGCTGTTGCGTCATCGACGGTTCGCTCAGGGTGCATTGCAAATGGGTATTCCGGAAGTCGCGATCGATTTCGACAAAGACGGCGCAGTGAGTGGTGCTCATACAAGGCATCACGATCAAAGCCATGAGATTATTGAAGAGTTTATGCTGGCGGCTAACGTGGCTGTGGCCGGTTTGCTCGACAGTCGGAAGTTGCCATTCCTGCGTCGCGTGCACGGCGATCCGGACGAGCTCAAAATGCGGAACTTTCAACAGTTCTGTCAGGGGCTTGGTCTGACACTGAAGAAGTCTCAGGATCGTAAGGAAATCCAGGCCCTCATTCACGATGTCGAAGGCAAACCTGAACAGCGTGCTGTCAACTTTGCGTTGTTGCGAAGCATGCAGCAGGCTGTCTATTCGCCCGAAGTCATGGGGCATTATGCATTGGCAGAAGAAGACTATTGCCATTTCACCAGCCCGATTCGTCGGTATCCTGATTTAACCGTGCATCGGCTGATCGGGCAGATCGCCGCAAAGAGATCGCCGTCACCGTCACCAGTTTCGGAACTGATGCAGCTGGGCAAACATTGTTCAATCACAGAACGACGTGCAGAAAAAGCGGAACGCGAGTTGATTCGCATCAAAATGCTGCGTTACATGTCCGGTCGGATCGGAACGGAAATGGACGCCATCATCACGGGCGTTGAGAGCTTCGGGATGTTCTGTCAGGGTGTCGAGATTCCTGCTGAAGGCATGATACATCTGAGTGCATTGAACGATGACTTCTACATCTTCGATCAGGCAACGCGAAGGCTCACGGGCAGCAGAACTCATCGCGAATTTCGGCTTGGTGATCCGATTCGAGTGCTTGTCGCGGCTGTTGACATCGACCGGCGGCAACTTGATCTGCGAGTTGCTGATTCAACGCCGACTGGGAGTAAGAAGAAGGCTCGCCCAGCGCCTGCCAGCGAACATCGTCCTGCGGTTCATCCCGCGGAGAAAAAGCGGCAAGGATCGGCGCCGCCAGCTAAACATCGCGGCGGAAAAAAGCTAAAGAATGGGGCAAAGAAGTCGAAACGCGGGCGAAAAAGGTAGAGGGGTTCTGGCAGGCCGCACGAAGCGCAACAACGTTCCGGCGGCGACGCAGCTGCAGCTCTGAAGGCACGGCGCTTCGCTTGGTCCGGCCTGCGAAACACCGCTTACTTCTACTTCATCGCCGTCTTCATCGCGTCGCCCATACCGCCTGGGCTATCAGAGACGATCACGCCAGCAGATCGAAGAGCGGCCATTTTCTCGGCTGCACCACCGCCGCCACCCGAGATAATTGCACCGGCGTGGCCCATGCGTTTTCCGGGAGGAGCTGTCTGGCCGGCAATGAAACCAGCAACTGGCTTCCTGACATGAGATTTGATGTATTCGGCCGCCAGCTGCTCTGCGCTGCCGCCGATTTCACCGATCATCAATATGCCTTCAGTGCCAGGGTCGTTCTGGAACATCTCAAGCAATTCAATGTAGTTTGTGCCGTTAATCGGGTCGCCACCGATACCAACCGCTGTGCTTTGTCCCAGACCGACGCGGCCTAATTGCCATGCGGCTTCGTAGGTCAGTGTGCCGCTCTTGCTGATGATCCCGATCGTCCCGGGCGTATGAATATAGCCCGGCATAATTCCGATCTTTGCAATACCAGGTGTAATGACGCCCGGACAGTTCGGGCCGATCAAGCGTGATTTCGAGTTTTCCAGTCCGCGTTTGACTCGCAGCATGTCCATGACTGGAATGCCTTCTGTGATAGCAACGATGAGATCCATCCCAGCATCGGCTGCTTCCAGAATCGCATCCGCACAGAACGGCGGCGGAACGAAGATCATGGACGTGTTCGCCCCGGTCTTTTCGCGAGCTTCAATCACGGAGTTAAAGACTGGGAATCCATCTACAGCTGTTCCACCTTTGCCTGGCGTAACGCCACCAACAAAGACATCTACTCCCGGCTGACACTCTGCTGCATAGGCGCGGCATTGCTGGCTGTGGAAAAGACCTGAATTGCCGGTGATCCCCTGAGTGATCACGCGAGTCGATTTGGAAACGAGAATACTCATCGGATTGAATTCACAGTTTGGAATTAGAGATTTGAAATTTGGGTTGGCTAGACACCCAACGATTTCACAACTTTCTGAGCAGCGTCTGTCAGGTCCGTCGCCGAGATAATATCTCGTCCGCTGGCTTTCAGCATTTCCCGGGCTTTTTCGACGTTCGTGCCTTCAAGTCGAACAACCAGCGGAACGTTGAATCCGACTTTTTCGTAAGCGTTCAGCAACGCCGATACGATTATGTCGCACTTCATAATGCCGCCAAAGATATTGACCAGGACGGCCTTGACGTTCTTGTCTGAAAGGATGATACGGAACGCTTCGGTCACCTGATCTTCGTTCGCTCCGCCGCCAACGTCCAGGAAGTTTGCCGGTTCACCACCATGGATCTTGATCAGGTCCATCGTGCTCATCGCCAAGCCGGCACCATTGACCAGACAGCCAATGTTACCATTCAGTTTGACGTAGCTCAGACCGGTATCGGCGGCTTTCACTTCTGATGGATCTTCTTCTGAAAGATCTCGCAGTGCCACAACGTCCTTGTGACGGAACAGGGCGTTGTCGTCGAATGTCACTTTGCCGTCGAGAGCCATCATTTGGCCGTCTTCGGTGATAATCAGTGGAT
>JANOZG010000758.1:0-14002 GCA_031429275.1 Planctomycetota bacterium | reverse complement strand
GATCCTGTGAAACAGGAATTCGTCAACGACGACGAAGCCAACCGCCTGCGAACGCGTCCTGGTCGGAACTGGACGTAGTTTAAGGTTTCTGGTCAACAACTCGTAGGACGGCCTTACCAGGCCGTCCTTTCGAATTCATCGAGTACCACGCCCGCCGTTGAGATCACTTCCTAAGCCGCCCCCCTTCCGATTCAGTGTGGCCGTCGCGCTCCGCCGAGACGAGCCCTCAAGATGTTCAGTTGCTCAACAAACGAAGGCGGCTTCCCAAACGCTATTGATCGACGAAGCTATTGACCAGCCAACCGGCCTTTCTATATTCACCTGTGAGAGACCAGGCTCATCACGTCGGAGCGTGATGGCTACATTCGCCAGAGCACTCCGCTCAGCACCGTCTGATTGGAAAACACCTGATTCCGTGAATTGCCGCTAAGGTTTTCGTGCTGTTTTACCGGCAAGCTGACGTATGCCGCTCGTCAGGTTATGGCACTCAGGGCCGCTACGCAATCAGTTCTTCAATCACCTTGCCATGCACGTCTGTCAGACGGAAATCACGGCCAGCGTAGTGGTACGTAAACTTTTCATGGTCATAACCTACCAGTTTCATAATCGTGGCATGCAGGTCATGCACGTGGACCTTATTTTCCACGGCTTTGAAACCAAATTCGTCCGTGGCACCGTGAACGTATCCGCCGCGAACTCCGCCGCCAGCCATCCACATCGTGAAGCCCCAGTGATTGTGGTCACGGCCATTGATCTTGCCAGCGTTTGAGCCTTTTTGAGGAAGTTCGACAACCGGAGTGCGACCGAATTCACCCCCCCAGATCACGAGTGTTTCTTCCAGCAATCCGCGTTGCTTCAGGTCTGTCAGTAGCGCACCGATCGCTTGATCACATTGCTTTGCAAGACGCCGATGATTGACTTCAATGTCGTCGTGATTGTCCCACGGCTGACCTTCACCATGCCAGACCTGTACGAATCGCACGCCCCGTTCAATAAGTCGCCTGGCGATCAAAATCTGCCGCGCTTGAACGCCGTCGCCGTACATGTCGAGAATATGCTTTGGTTCAAGCGAAATGTCGAATGCATCGCTGGCTTGCGTCTGCATTTTGAAGGCCAGCTCATAGGACTGAATACGAGATTCCAGCTGCGCGTCTCCGGGGCGGGCTTCCAGGTGCTTGCGGTTAAGTGACTGCAGCAGACCAAGTTGCAGTGACTGATCTTTCGGTGTGATGCGGTCGTTGCGAATATTCTCAATCAGCTTGTCAATGTCTGTGTTTTTCGTATCAACGTACGTTCCCTGGTAAACGCCTGGCAGAAATCCGCTCTGCCAGTTCTGTGATTCCTGAATTGGATAGCCGCCAGGACACATCGCTACGAATGACGGCAAGTTCTGGTTTTCCGTTCCCAGACCATACGTCAACCACGTTCCCATGCTCGGACGTACCAGTCTAGCTTCACCACAGTTCATCAGCAGGAGAGACGGTTCGTGGTTTGGTACATCTGCGTGCATCGAACGGATGATGGCCATGTCATCGACATGTTCAGCCACGTTCGGAAATAACTCGCTCACTTCAATGCCACTTTCACCGTAGCGATGAAAACGATACGGTGAGGGGAATAAAGCACCCGTGGGGCGTTCGGTTTTCAGGTTTCCATCTGAAATCGTTTGACCGCCACGCCGCTGCAATTCTGGTTTTGGATCAAAGGTGTCCACCTGCGATGGTCCACCGTTCATAAACAAATGAATGACATGTTTAATCTTCGATGGAAACTGCGGGGGTTTCGGCAGCATTGGGTTCGACGATTCGGCTGCGAATGCTGAAGCAGGATTGACTGTGTTCAGCAGACCGGCCAATGCTATGGAACCAAATCCCATGCCGCAGCGTTCCAGCATGCCTCGACGTCCGATGGCGATCGGCGATGAATCAGATTGTAATTGGTTGTGAGGCATCAAAAATCTCTCCAACTGGTCTCGGTCTCGCCCGATTTATGTTCGGTTCAGAAAATACTGCCCTCAAATGGCGAGAATGTGTCTCTCACTTCATTCGCAGCGACTAGCGCCATTCGCGGGCAAGTCTTCACTTGCGGGTTCTTAATCTCAATCCACAAAAATAAACTCGTTGGTCAGCAGCAACGCCTGAGCCAATTGGGACCATGTGTCCATCCGGCCAGATTCCGGGCTGTCTGGAAAGTCCTCTTCAGATTTCCAGTTGCGTTGAGTCTTTTTGTTCCCAAATTGCCTGATTGTAATCTTCGACTGAAACGAATCGTGTGCCTCATTTGAGCGACAATCGACAACGAAATCGATGTGCTGACCTGCCTTGACATCGAAGGGCGGAATGGATTGCGCTTGAGTCGAATTGTGTGCTGTGGCATCAGACATGACTCCCCGGCCAGGCGTAACGATACGGCAACGGACGCCATCGCCTTCTTCCTTCGCATGAGAGATCGCACTGTTTACGAAGACACGACAATCGCTATCTGCCGTCCAGCGTCGAATTGCAGACCGTGATACTGTGCCGCCAGGATGCCCTCCAGCGCGATTCAGCGACGTCCAGCCGAGCTTTTCATCCGGCAGTTTTTCGCCACCCTTGAATGTGCCATCTCGCAATACTGGCAACTGGGTGAACTCCGTCACGGCTTGTTTCTCTTCGTCGATTTTTCCGTAACCGTAGCTCCAGCCTGTTGGTGCATTCGCCGTCATTTCATCGGTTTGGAGTTGGTTCAAATACGCTAAGCATTGTTCAAGTTCATCCGGCGTTGGGTCTCGCCGTAGTACCGTCTGAAACAGCAGGCGAATTCGTGGAACTGGACTATCCGGGGTCTCCGCAGACTGTGAGGTCTTAGCGATTTCTACCGCATGATCCATAATGAACGAACTGTTGAATTCAAACAGAGCCTGTTGAGGTACGGTTGTCTGAAATCGTCTCGAAGCAGTCGCGTCGGGGCTGGCCACATCGAATGCGCGGAACAGACCGGGGAAATTCTGACGGTCAATACGAGCATAGATCGTGCGCCGCCCGGATTGAATTTCTTTGGTGATGTCGATTGATGGACCGCCAATGGTTTGATCAATTCGATTAGAAACTGCGAGAACGGCATCGCGTTGCGCTTCAAAATCCAGCCGTGTGCGATTCATTCGAGCAAACAACCGATTTTCCGGATCAACTGCGTCTGCATCCAGGCGATGATCCGACTTCTGTTGCCATGTTTCTGATGACACAATCTGCCTGATCAAAGATTTCATCGACCATTGATTATCCATGAAAGACACAGTCAGATAATCGAGCAACTCCGGATTAGTCGGCGGCTCCGTCCGGACTCCAAAGTCACTTGGCGAATCCACAAGACCACGGTCGAACAGGTGCAGCCAAACTCGGTTTACGGCAACTCGCCCAGTCAGCGGGTTGTTGCGATTAGCAATTGCATTCGCCAGTTCTAACCGCCCACTGCCGTCAGAAAACGGTGCCGCATCCGGCGCTGAGATCGCTGTCAGAAAGCGTCGTGGTACCTGTTCGCCGCGGTTTCCGGGGCTGCCGCGTTGAAAGATCACAGGCTCAACAGGTTTTTCGCGATCGACCAGTCGCAATGCTGAAGGTTCATTTTTGGGTTCGTCAGATGAGGCGAATATCCCATACAGTGAGTAATAATCTGCGGTGGGGATGGGATCGAATTTGTGGTCATGACAACGCGCACATGTGGCGGTCAGTCCCAGCATGCCGCGAGTCACTACGTCAATTCGGTCATCAATAATGTCGTGTGAGTTGTTGAGAAATCGGCGACCCAGAGTCAGATAACCCATGGCCGCCAGCTGCGCCGGATCATCCGACCCTGGCATTCGATCTGCCGACAACTGTCGCTTCAAGAATTCATCGTATGGCATGTCGCTGTTGAGAGATTTGATCACCCATTCGCGAAATCGCCATGCATCCGGGTATTCCCGGTCCTCCTGGAACACATAACCCTTGGTGTCTGCATAGCGGGAGATATCCAGCCAGTAACGTCCCCAACGCTCGCCAAAATGCGGCGAAGCAAGAAGTTTTTCGATGTACTCTGCTTTCCACGCTGCGAATGTACCTCCTGTTGCCGAAGCTTCGGCGGCAGCGATATCGCTTGACTCAGGAGGCAAACCGACCAACGCAAATGACAGCCGTCGAGTAAGAACTCGCGGCGAAGCGACCGGTGACAAATTCAGATTCCTCGTGGCGAGTTTTGCCTTCACGAAAAAATCGATCGGTGATTCGCCGTTTGAAACGTTCGATAAGTCTGGCATGATTGGAGGCTGGAAGGCCCAATGTTCGCGCCATCGTTCGGCGCGACGCTTTGCTTCTCCTTCCAGATCTGACGATTCCGGCCATACCGCTCCGCCGACAATCCACTGCTGAACGAATTGGATTTGTTCATCACCGAGCTTCCCGGAAGGCGGCATCTGTGTGTCATCTTCAGCGTGTTGCAGGACTTTCAGCAATCGACTCTCGTGTGGAGCGGTCGTATTGATGAGAGGGATTTCACCAGCTTTGCCTTCGAGGACGTCTTTTCGTCGGTCCAGTCTTACACCGTTTTCCTGCTTTGTCGGACCGTGGCATTCGATGCACTTGTCGAGCAGTAATGGGCGAATCCGCTGCTCAAAGAAGTCCTCTGCGTCACCGGCCATTGAGACAGGGGATAAAACGGAACACAGGACGACTGCACAGAATATGCCTCGCTGCATAAAGTCCTTAGGTGATTTTGTGAATTGAGTGTTCATGGCGAACGATTGTTGTGAAGATGCAGGTGGGAATTCGGAGGGAGCACAAAGTGCAGATCAGAGCAGCATTAGGCTGATCTCGATGGAAGGTAGTTGTGCTGGAGAAAATCGTACGCATTCCTCCGAAAGCAGCAATCGAAAGTCAGCCTTTCAGACGTTTTCCCGACAGAAACTCGATAAACGCCGCAGCTTTCTCAATCAAATTGTGGGATTGTCGTGGTCGTCGTTGAAATTCGCTCGACTATAGTACAGCCCCGAATTGTTCGTCGGATTCAGATTCAGGCAATGATTATAGGTTAATATCCAACTTTGTCCGGAAATCGCGGACGGGGTCCAGTTGAGTCAATTATTACAATACGAAGAAAGCCCGACATGACAACATCAACACAAACAGTGGCCATCACCGGTGCGACGGGAATGGTGGGAAACGAGCTTCTGGCCAAGTTGCGTCAATCCGGGCACAAGGCGCTGAGCGTTAGTCGAAAGGCGACGTCCATCGACAGTGTCCTCTGGGATCCCGCCACTGGTTTGAAAGATCCATCACAGCTTGAAAAAGTCGACACGATCGTTCATCTAGCCGGTGAAAACATCGCCGCTGGTCGCTGGACTTCCGCGTTGAAGGATCGAATCCGCCGCAGTCGCGTAGAAGGAACTCGAAGCCTTGTGAAGTCAATCGCTGCCGTACAGCAGCGCCCAAAAACTCTCGTCTGCGCTTCTGCCATCGGCTACTACGGTGATCGTGGAGAAACAATTCTGAATGAAGATGCAGCGGCGGGGAATGGGTTTTTGGCCGACGTCTGTCGAGAATGGGAGCAAGAAGCTCATGCCGCAGCTGCGCTGGGGTTGCGAGTTGTGAACGTACGGATCGGCGTTGTTCTCAGCCCCAAAGGTGGCGCGCTTGCAAAGATGCTGCTGCCGTTTAAGCTAGGGGCAGGCGGCATCATAGGTTCGGGCAGGCAATATTGGAGCTGGATCGGACTACACGATCTTGTGCGGATCATCGAGTTCTGCGTGGAGAATGAATCTGTGAATGGTCCGGTGAACGCCGTCAGTCCCAATCCAATGACGAATTATGATTTCACGAAAGGCGTGGGTCGCGCGCTGCACCGACCGACGATTTTTCCTCTACCGGCTTTTGTCGCAAAGTTAGCTCTGGGTGAAATGGCTAACGACTTGCTGCTGTCGAGCACACGCGTTGTCCCACAGAAACTTCAGGATCATGGATTCCGATTTGCCTACCCGGAATTAGTTGGCTGCCTGGAGCATGAACTGTCATGAGTGCTGCTGTTTCACAATCCTCCGGTCGGCCGCATCGAAGCTCGCCGCGTTGGCATGGAATAGCGCTGCTTGGGGCCGGATTGCAGTGCCTGGTTTGGGGAGTATTTATTATTCTGTGGCCAGTCAGCTCATCACTGGTCTACGGGTTCGCCCAGCCCCCCGCTGAATTATTTCTGTGGCAAGGCACTGGTCTTGTGATTGTGCTGTTCGGTATCGGCTATGTCATCGCCTCGACGAATCCGCTGCAACATTGGTTGATCGTGTTGATAGGATTACTTGGAAAGTCGCTTGGTCCAGTCGGCATGACGTGGAGCGTTTATAACGGACAAGTCAGCTCAAGAGTCTTGTATCTGATCCCAATCAACGATTTAATCTGGCTGGTCCCGTTTGGCGTGATGTTGCTGCAAGTTCGTCGTTCGCGCAGGTGACTTGAGATCAAAGCTACGACCCGTCAGTCACATAAAGTTTGGAGTATGCAACTCCGAAAGCCTGTTTGCCTGTTCCCTCGTAAAACCGGCATGTTCGAGACGTTTGATGCGGTTCGTGTGCATTGTGTCCAGAAGCTGACGAAAATCATCGTGGCCTCGAGCGATATCGCGAGCTGTTGTGCTTCCGGCCGCCAGAATTGTCAATCCGTCCTGAAGCGGTTCTGGGACTCCACCTGTATTTGCCATATTGGCCGCTCGTTGACGCACGGCGTTTTCCAGCCGCTGATACAGGCCGGAGTCATGAGCCAGCGCGTGGCGGACGTGCACAAGTCCGAAGTGAACGTGACGCGTTTCATCGTTTCCGGTACGGTGGACGATTTCTGCTGTCACATCGTCCGGAGCGTGGTCTTCGATAAAACGCAGCAGGTCCACAAATGTACCTTCGCCGAGCACCGACAGCAGAAATGTCGCTTCAGTAAAGTCGGTCAATTGAAGTAGTGACAGCAGAGATTGCGACGTTGTCACGGAGGAGATACCGAGTCCCGCTCCGCCGGAGCGCGCTCTTTTTAGAAAAACGTCAATATGCCGAGATTCATCGGCCATCTGAGTCGAAAGAAACATTGCCACTTCAGCATAGGCAGGATGAATTCGCGACACAAAACGTGACGGAACGTACAGCGCAGAAAGTTCATTTTCAGCCAGAAACGTGAAGACCTGACTGATCGCTTTTTCCAGAGCTGGAGTGTGGATTGGGAGCTTGTTCCATGGAATGTCGCGATTTGCATCCCATTGTGATTCGACCGCTTGATCATAGAGCTTTGCTACTTCCGGCGGTGCCACGTGATTTCTATCCAGCAGGTCAAATGGATAGCGTGGACCTCCCGATTCTACTTGCGACCCACGCGGTGCGAATCCACTATGCGGGTCTGCGGTCTCTGGCATCGGTACAGCGGACAACACCGCGTCCGCGCTCAGTCTGCCGTTGACTGATTCGAGCCGCATGTTGGTTTCTCGGACACCTTGAGGCACGGAGAGCGTGCCTCGGCGGATCAAATGCCGAATGCTGTGTTTCGGCTGTTCAGTCGCGACTGGCAATGGCTCATATCCAAGATATTCATGCTGCTTGATTTTGCACCAGACAGACAGGTCGTCCTGAAGACTTTCATCGCTGGAATTAATCGCCAGGACTCCACCGGGTTCCAGCAGCATCAGAGCGGGGCGAACGAGTGCCATCAATCCGCCGCCAATTGGCAAATCACCGGCATCAATTGCAACTGCAACTGTTGATTCACTGTTGCTGGCGGATTCATTCTTCATAGTGGATAGCCCTGCTCCGCGACGGCCGCTCGCAGGCTGTCATAGCCTTCTTCTCTGGGTGAAAGCCATTCTTTAAGGCCTTCCAGTTCCAACAGTCGCCGATGTTCCGGATTGTTCCAGGTCATCGCGAACAGTGCGGACGTGAAGCGTTCAATCTTTATCTTGTCCAGCGTTGGTAGCGCGTCGAACATACAATGATCGAATGGCGGCGAAGTCCAGATCGACTTCAACAACGAGGTATCAATGTGCCCGGCCGTTTGCTCCATGACCCAAATCAGGTCACCGATGGTTCCTGCATGCGCGTCGCCGCGGCGCAAAGCATCAAGGACCTCCAACTCGCTTCTTCCTGTATCACCATGTTTTCCGACGTCTGTGTTCAACCCGATGATTTCAACGCTCTCCAGATTCACGCCGCATTCTTTCAGAAAGTGCAACGGCAGAATGCAGGCCTGTGTAGAATCTGCACTTCCAACAGCGAGTTTCTTTCCGGGCAGATCTGTTGGGCTCTGGATTCCGGAGTCGGTTCGCACGATCAAACGGCTGTGAAAGTCCTGGTCAGAATCACGCATCCCAAGCGACAACGATTTTCCATTTGTGTAATGCTGGACACGAATATGGGCGAGCGGTGTGTTCCATGCGATATCGATATGGCCTGCCAGCAACGCCTGGACCTGTCGTTCATAATTCGAGAACAAAACGAAATCGAACGGCGCACCAGACGAGTTGAAATAGTCGCGAATACCTTCCCAAATGGCAACAACCTTAGGATCGTAGGCGACAGCGCCAAGTAGTATCGTTGTATCTGAAGGCATTTGAACCCTGTGCTTTGTTGTAAGTGAATCGTAAATGTCGCAATCAATCAAACAGCGGCATTCCAGTGAGCGCGCGTCCGATAAAATCTCGGAGATGATCGGCGGTTGGTGCCATAACCCACCCTGCGCGGGCGTCTCGGAATAGTCGTTCAATTCCCAGATGTTTTGAAAACGCGGCTCCACCGCAGGCCTTCATGGCAAGGTCGGTGACATCCACTGCAGCTTCGATGGCAGCCAGTCGAGACTGCAAAACGTAAAGCGGTGTCATTTCTGTTGGTGCTTCCATCAAACTGACGGTATGAGCCAGCAGACTTCGTGATTGTTCAGTGCGGACGCTCATATCCGCCAGACGACTTCGCAGATTTGCGAGGTCCCGAAGCTGACTGTTCGTGTGCTCAAATCCCGTGGCGGAAAGATGTGATGCTGTGGCATTGACAGCAGCCCGACACAATCCGTTGGCCATGGCCGCCGTGCCGATGGCGAACCACGGCAGCAGGACTTCCAGCATCAGCGAAGCGCCTTCGCCCTGCTCCGTCATTAGATCACTTTGGGCCACGTGCATATCATCGAACGTCACCGGAACCGAGTCGTTGCCTCGCAAGCCAAGGCCGTCGAATCTGGTTCCGATTTCAACTCCCGTCGCCGTGGGGTGAGCCAGATACACGGTGACTTCCATCGGCGATTCTGCCGCCGGCTTCTGAACGCTGGAAACATAGGAAGCCGCATGTGAAGCGGACGTAATCCACGACTTGACGGAGTTTGTTGTAAAATCACCGCCATTCGTGTTTGGTGTCAACTTCGACACAGGAGCCCAGAACTGACTGCGAGAACCGCGTTCGGAAAAGGCGAGCGTTGTAAGGTGGTTACCGGCAGCGATGTCACTTAGCAGATTATCGCGATTCCCAAGTGTCTTCGAATGCAGAATCCCTTGGGTGGCTGAAACGTGCATCACATAAATCATCGCCGTCGAAGCGCAGGCTTGAGCAATCTCTTCAACGACTGCTGTAAAGACTCGCGGCGGCTGCGCCATCCCGCCACAGTCGTTTGGCAGCGTCAGTCCAAAGAATCCCGCATCAGCAATCGCCTGAATCGAAGCTTTCGGGAACTTCGCACGTTCATCCGTTTCGACTGCATGCGGGGCAATCGAAGTTCGGACGATCTCGCGGACCTTGTCAACAATTGTTGTCTGATTTGCATCAACAAGATACATCTGCTGTTGCTTTCTGAAAGGTAATAATTCCGACGACAACGATGCCCGATTCACTCCTTCGGACGAGCGGCAGAAACAAAGGAATCCAATCCAATTTCCTTATGCCTGAGGCGCTGGCCGATTCGTAGAGTTTGCTTTGTTGCATGTTGGCCGCAGCTGCCCTGCATAGGCGATTTTCCTTCTGCTACCAGCCTTGCGGGCAGCTTGGGAAACTCTAACTCGTAAATTCATGGACGACAACTGGTGCGGTCTGCGTGTTCTATCTGGATGTCGCTATTGGGATATGTCAGCCGCGATCAACTCAATGCTGCAGAGAAGTCCGCTGTCACGCACATGTCAGCCTTCTGCCGGAAGTGTGGTCGACGGAATCACGGGAGGGGCCTGTCGAGTCTTTCCGTCGAGCAGGCAGCTCACGTTGACGTCTCCCAGGACATTGATCGTCGTGCGACATCGGTCGAGGAACCAGTCCACCGTGAGCAATAAAGCAATGTATTCAACGGGCAGGCCGACGGCTGTGAAGACCAGTGTCATGGTAACGAGACCCGCTTCCGGAATCCCCGCTGCTCCCACGGAGGCAATCACCGACGTCAGGATAACCAGCAACTGCTGCGTCATGTCAAGGTTTTGACCGATCATCTGCGAAATAAACAACGCTGACATGGCTTCGTAGAGTGCTGTGCCGTCATTGTTGAAATTCGCACCCACCAATGCGCCCATACTGGCGGACTCTTCACGGACACCGACTTTGTCTTTCAGACACGCGTATGTCACCGGCATTGTGGCCGTGGAACTACTCGTGGAAAACGCCATCAACAGAGAATCACGCATCTGCCGCAACGCTTCGAAAGGGCGGACCCATGAAAACAGGCGAATGCGAATCAGATACCATCCTGTCTGCAGCAATAATGCGGTGATCACCGCCACGATGAAGGCTCCCATGGCCTTGAATGGTCCAAAGCCTTCAGTGCCGACGACTTTGGCGACGATCGCAAACACGCCAATCGGCACCAATGCGATAATCCAATGCAGCACTTTCAGCAGGACAGCGTAGGCAACTTCGACAATGTCCTGAACGTTGTTGATGGGTTTGTCCTTCACAGATTTCAAGGCCACACCGAAGGCGATGGCGATAATAATGACGCCGATGACATTACTCTTGTCACCCAGCGGACCAAGAAGACTCCTGGGGACATTCTGCACGACCAAATCGACTGGAGATATCACTCCCGTCTGCGCTTTGCTGGCTTCTGCAGGTTTCGGCGGTTCGATTTTGGCCCATGAACCCGGTCGCATGACATTGGCCACGCCCAGTCCGATCAGAATGGCAACGGTCGTGTTCAGTAACAGCAGTCCCGCTAGTCGTCTTGCTGTCTTTCCAGAGATTACCGTTGTCATCAAAACGTGAGTGACAGCGATCAGAATCAACGGCGGAGCCAACGCACCCAAGAGCTGGAGAATCAGCTTGCTTGGAAGTTCAAAGATCAATGCTCGCTTTCCGAGCATGATCCCCGTCAACAGCCCAGCCGCCAGCGCGATCAGAATTCGCCAATAGAGCGGCATGCTGTTGTAACGACTGAATAGACCGGTCGGCTTGGTATTTTGTGTCATGCAGAAACCTGAGACGCTTTTGTAGGAATATCACAATTTAAGAGACCGCATTCACTTTTCATCAGCCGGCATGGCCGGTCTCTTTGATTCGCGAGGTGTTGTCATGGAAGCACCTGCAGGCATTCACATCCCGCGAGGTAGTCGTGATGTCCGGCGGCATCGATCTTTGTCATTTCGCCCGCGACAAGAATGATTTTATGTTTGGTTGCGTTTTCGGCTGCGGCGATTGGAGGCAACGTGAGAAGCAGGCAAAGTGCGGCCAGAGTACTTGCAATAAAGTTGTTGGGTTGCATGAAAATCCTGACTGCAAAACCAATGGTTGTGGTAGAGATTATAGTCGCGACAGTTTGCTACTTCGAATTTCGGTGTTGCCGAAAGAGCCACGGAATCAGTCCATCATTGTCTTCATACGCTGGTGTCCATGAATTGTGTTCAACACCAGGAAGTTCTGTGAAGATTGGGTTTCCCCCGGCATCCGTCAGTGCCTTCACCGCGCTACGACTACGATCGACCAGCACGACCTTATCGTTGCTGCCGTGAGCAATCCACACAGGTTTGTCTTTCAGAACAACAACCATCGCCGGATCGGCAGCGCCGCAAATTGGTGCGATAGCAGCAAACAAATCCGGATGGCGAATCGCCAGATCGAATGAGCCGAATCCGCCCATCGACAAACCAGTCAGGTAGACGCGATCCGGATCGACAGCCTCGGCTTCCAGAGTTGTCTTGATCATTTGAATCACTGTCTCAAGCTGTTCGCTTGGATTTTCCTCCATCGCAGGATCTTCAGGAATGTTCCAATCAAAATTCATCCAGCGGTGGTCGTCGCGACATTGCGGGGCCAGCACATAACATGGGAATCGCTGCCGGTAACGAGTTTGCGCCATTTGTGTTGGGAAATAGTACAACTGCTTTTGATTGTCAGTGCCACGTTCACCAGCACCGTGCAGAAAAATGACGAGCGGATATTTTTTCCCGGGTTCAATGGCTGGTGGCTTCATCAGGCGATAGTGGAATGATTCGTTGTTGTATTCACCGCCAGTGAATTGATTTGTTTTGTCTTCGTAAACTGTCAGCGGATCAACTTTCTCTGGATCGGAGGCTGCTGCTGTTCCAACCACATGATCTCGCCAAAGCCAGGTGAGTGATTCCGGCAGGATCACTCCGCCGTGCTTACCACTGTGTTTGCCTGTGCCGCCGACAAACTTGAAATCGTAGTTCCTGAACTTCAGAGCTTTTTCCATCTGCAGATTTGCAAGCCACCAATTGCCGTGTTCGTTGTCGAGATCATTCTCACCATCCTGCAGGAAGACACGAATGGGTTTGCGATCCGTTTTACGAATCATGGCTTCGTAATGATGACCCCCACGAATGTTTGTAAAGCTGCCGACATGGCTAAGGACTTTGCTGAACCACTCAGGATGTTCCCATGCTGCCGTAAATGCACAGATACCGCCGCTGGAAATACCGCAAATCGCGCGGTCCTCAGGGTTCGTGGAGATGTGAAGTTTCTGCTCCTTAACGATACTTGGCAGAAGTTCTTCAGCAAGGAAGCGTGCATATTGATCACTGAGTGTGTCATATTCGAAACTGCGATTGCTGGGCCGCCAGCGGTCTTCAGGGATCACATCGCCTTTGTGGCCCGGATTAATGAACACGCCGATCGTCACCGGCATGTCCCCGCGATGAATCAGATTGTCGAATACAACAGGGGTGCGAAACTGCCCTTTGTCATCGACATATGCGTGGCCGTCCTGAAAGACCATCACACAAGCCGGCTGTATGCCGTCGTATTGGGCTGGGACGTACACGAAGTACTCGCGTTTTGTGCCTTCGAAGATCGTGCTCGTCCATTCGTGTTTGGTGACGACTCCTTTTGGAACATCGTCATGCCGTTCCGAATCCGGCCCGAGAGTGTATTGTGCATCGCCGTCAACCGGCTGAGCCTGTGTTGAAACAGACGCGAAAACTGTCACGAACGTAGTGGCGATCATCAGGATCGCATGAAACGAAGAACTCTCGTGCTCAAACATGTATTCGAATTCCGATTGGGATTCTGTTGTTATCGTACTTCGGAACGGTCCATGACGGCTATTGTCTCAAAGGATGATCTGGCTGCAAGGCACTTGCAAAGACTTCAAGTCTCGAAAGGGTCAGCAAGTTGGTCGATGGTTTCATACGGCAGATGCATGTGTTAAAAGAGGCCTCTGCGCAGCAAAACAGCAGCCTGATGAACAGGCTGCTGTCGAGTGACTTACGGGTTGAGCGGAAATCAAACTGCTAGTTGGCTTCTGTTTTCTCAACCGATTTTTCTTTTAGCTTGTTTGATTTCTTTTCAGCTTTTGGTTTCGCTTTTGGTTCACCGTCTGTGGATTTGACTTTTGCGGCAACATAGGCTTTCTCGAATGGCTTCGCTGCGAAGATCATCTCCAGCTTTTCATCTGCAGTGGCGCTTTGGACAGAGCCTTTGCACTTCTCGCAGCAGAACCGTACTGTCACATTGTTCACTTTGGCTGACTGTTCTTTGTCGATAGGGCCACCTGTGATTGGGCATTTCTTCTGTGTGAATTGCTTGGTTTGTACAAGCTGATGATTGGCTTTC
>JANOZG010000757.1:0-7773 GCA_031429275.1 Planctomycetota bacterium | reverse complement strand
CGCGTCATTGGCGTTGACCGATGATTAGCCAGATCGGCCGACGCCGAATGCCAGAGATCGCCTCGGCAAGGTTCTAAGTATTGTTCTCCTCATGCTATGCCGTGGAATGTCCTCGGGAGAAACTTGGCTGATCGTCTCATCTTTCCCGAGCAATAACCTTCGGGCGTTCGAGGAAAAACCATTGCTGTGCGGATTGCCGAATACGTCTCATGTTCTAAACTGACGGCCTCAGAATCAACGGAAGTCCACGAAATGCCTGAGCAAATCAAAACGTGTTGTTTTCGGGCCCGCCAAATGGTAGTGCGTATCCATGATAACGAGCGTTGATTTTTCGTTTTCAAACCACCGGGACAGAACAGACCAATGCAAAAATATGTTTTCATTCTTGCGATATCGATCGCAACGCTGTTCGACGCAACCGGCCCGTTCACCTTTAACAGTGCTCAAGGGGCTGAGGGTGGTAAAACCGCTCGCTTCGTTCGCATCGAACTTCCCGGCGACAAACGAATTCTGACGCTGGCCGAAGTGGAAGTCATCAGCGGTGGCAAGAACATTGCCAAAAAAGGCACTGCGACGCAATCCAGCACTAACGGCGATGGGGTCGCCGTCCGAGCACTCGACGGCAACAAGTCTTCCGACTGGAACAAGGGCGGACAGACTCACACGACAAACGATGGTTCGACGAGTCCGTGGTGGGAAGTCGATCTGAAAACGGCCGTAGAGATTGAAAGAATCGGCGTCTGGAATCGTAGCGGTTTCGAAAATCGATTGAACGGGTTCACCATCGCTCTGCTCGACGCTGATCGCAAAGAAGTCTTCCGCGCTCTGGACGTGGCCGCGCCAGAAGTTATGGAAATTGATATCAAGAGTGGCGGCAAGCTGACGTATCTGACTTACGGTGGAAAGCCGGGAGCTCCTGCGAAAAACGGTGGCCGAAAGGACAATTCGGGGCCGTCCAACGAACCAACTCTGGCCGAAGTACCGGCGGACTATCGTGACCCTCTGCCATTTGAGTTCCGGAACGACGATGTGGTGGCAATTTTGGGCAATGGTCTGCCAGATCGCATGCAGCATGACGGCTGGATGGAGACACTTCTGCAAAGTGAATTGCAGGGCAAACAGGTTCGTTTTCGCAACATGAGCGCCAGTGGCGATCGACCGGACTCGTTTCCTCGCAGCGAGGGAGCGACTTCAATGACAGAGTACCTCCAACACGTAAAGGCAGATGTTGTCTTTGCATTTTTTGGTTACAACGAATCATTCGATGGCATCGAAAAGGCGGCGGAGTATCAGCAGAAACTGGTCGCCTTTGTCAGGAAAACACGTGGCGCAAAGGCCAACGGAAAATCCTTCCCGCGCATTGTGCTGTTCAGCCCTATCGCTCATGAGAACACTGGCAGCCCGAACGTGCCAGACGGAAAGGCGCACAACGTTCAATTAGAAGCTTACACTGCGGCGACACAGGCGGCTGCAAAAGAAGCAGGCGTCGCGTTTGTCGATCTCTTTCACCCGTCGCTGGAGTTATTCAAAGCAGCGAAATCGCCTCTGACGGTCAATGGCGTGCATCTGACAGAAGACGGAAATCGCCAACTGGCGGAAGTGATTGCCACTCAATTGCTCGGCAAACCAGTCGCGTCTTCCGGTACCATGGAACCGCTGCGTGAAGCAGTCGTCGACAAGAGCTATCACTGGAACAACCGCTACCGAGCACGCGATGGTAACGACGTCTGGGGTGGTCGTTCCACGCTGGCATTCGTCAATGACCAAACCAACGCTGTCGTGTTGCAGCACGAACTTTCAATGCTGGACGTAATGACCATGAACCGCGATACGCGAGTCTGGTCCGTGGCTCAAGGCAAAGACATTCCGATCGACGACAGCAACGTGCCGAAGCCAATCGAAGTGATTTCCAATGTCGGTGGCGGCAGCAAGAGTTCCAGCGCGGAAAAGGAAGGGAAGCTGGAATACATCAGTGGCGAGGACGGCATCAAACACATGGCAGTTGCGGAAGGATTCAAAGTCAGCCTGTTTGCAGATGAAGCTCAGTTTCCACAGATGGTGAATCCGGTGCAGATGCAATTCGACACAAAAGGTCGCTTGTGGGTTGCCGTTTGGCCAACGTATCCAAAGTGGGAGCCGCTTAAGGAAATGAACGACGCGCTTGTCATCGTGCACGACGACAACAATGACGGCAAAGGTGATCGCGTGACCGAGTTTGCTCGCGTGCAGAATCCACTGGGCTTCGAATTCTGGAATGGCGGCATCATTGTCACCTGCACGCCGGAAATCCTGTTCCTGAAAGACACGGACGGAGACGATGTCGCCGACGTTCGCATCATCATGTTGCAGGGCGTTGATTCATCGGACACCCACCACGGTGCCAACAATCTGATCTATGGCCCTGATGGCGCGATCTATTGGCAAAGCGGTGTGTTCATGCAGCACAATCACGAACATCCCTGGGGACCATCGCTGCAGACTGCGGCCTCCGCCATGTATCGCTTCGATCCAAGGCGTTTCACAATTTCGATGCACGCAAACAACTCACCAAACCCACACGGCACTGCCTTTGATCGCTGGGGCTATCAATATGCGACCGACGGAACAGGCGGCCGAGCTTACCAGGTTCGCCCGGCAGGTAAGGGTTTTGATATGCACGAATTGTTGAAGAAGGAAGTTCGTCCGGTGACTGCCTGCGAGGTGGTCAGCAGTACGCATTTTCCTGAATCAATGGAGGGTGACTTCCTGATCTGTAATGTGATTGGTTTCCTTGGCATCAAGCACTATCACCTTGATCGCAATCCTGAAGCCGGAACTGTCTGGGGAGAACCTGAAGGTGCTGAACTGACGGTTACCACAATCAATGCAGACGGGTCCACAACGCTGGACAAGTCGCGTGGTTTGATGATGAGCGGCGATAAGAACTTCCGACCGTCCGATGCGATCTTTGCTCCGGATGGTTCGCTGTACTTCTGCGATTGGCACAATGCCATCATCGGTCACATGCAGCATAACGTTCGCGACCCGAATCGCGACCACGCTCATGGCCGTATCTATCGCATGACGGCTGTTGGTCGTCCGCTGCAGCAGCCGGTTTCCATCGATGGACAGCCCGTCGCAGCTTTGCTGGAGAATCTGAAGTCGCCGGTTGATGCCGTTCGACACCAAACGCGAGTGGAACTCAGCGAACGTGATTCGTCGGAGGTCATCGCAGCTACAAAAGAATGGATGAAGACGCTCAACCCGAATGATCCGGCCGATGCCCATCATCTGCTGGAGGCCCTATGGGTTCATCAGCAGCACAATGTCAGAGACTACGAATTGATGGGCGAATTGTTGAAATCGCCGGATCCTCATGCCCGAGTTGCAGCGAACACCGTTAAGCACCTTTGGTTCAATGTCGAAAGCACAATGAGAGGCGGCGTGATTGCCGCTGAGCTGATGGCTGCTTCAGAAAAGTCCGGTGTCCTGAGTGATACGCCGGAACTGACCACAATTCGCGTCGGGACGGTGCGCGAACGAATGATGTACGATGTTACCGAACTGACTGTCAAGCCGGGCAAAAAAGTGAAGCTCACGTTTGCAAACGCTGACTTCATGCCGCACAACATTTTGCTTGTGAAACCCGGCACTGACAACGACATCGGAGTCAGGGCGATGGCCCTTGGAGCTGGTGGGTTTTCCGTGAGCTACGTACCAGATAGTCCGGATATTCTGTGGTCCAGCAGGTTGGTGGACCATGGACAGGAGCAGATCATTGAATTCACCGCTCCGACCGAAGAAGGTGCGTATCCTTACATCTGCTCGTTCCCCGGTCACCATCTGCTGATGCGAGGCACCATGTATGTAACAAATGACTTGAACGACTTTCTGGTGCGGAATCCCAAGCCCGTGGTCAAAATCACTGAATGGAAACTGACGGATCTGCAGGAAGACCTTAAACGCGTCGGTGAGAAACGCAATTTCTTGCAGGGGCAATTGCTGTTCACGAAGCTGGCGTGTGCTCAGTGTCACAAGATGACCGGGGCTGATGCAATTCCTGCTGCTTTGCAGCATCATGCGAACGCAGGTCATTCGCATGGGACCAATCCCGCAGATGGGCCTGCGCTCACCGTCGGCCCGGATCTGTTTGAAGTTGTGAAAAAGTACAAGAACGATCCAAAGCTCTTGCTCCAGGAAATTGTCGAGCCTTCTCGGAACATCGAAGAGAAGTATCGGAAGTTCATGTTCGAAATGGATTCAGGCAAATACGTCATCGGCAATATCGTGACCGAGGACAATGAATCCGTCACTGTGCAGACTGGCCCAACTGCAGATCAGCAACAGAAGATTTCGAAAAAGGAAATCGAATCCCGCCGCCCCTCCCCGGTCTCCATCATGCCAGCCGGCATTCTGAACACGCTGGATAAGGAACAGATTCTGGATCTTCTTGCTTACCTGGTGGCGACAGGAAAAGCGGATGGTGCTGCGTTTAAACACTAGTTTTGACAGCGTCACTTTGAGAGTGAGATCCGCCATGGTCCGCTTGACGAACGTTGGGTCGAACCATTCCTTCTCCCCCGATAGGCGGGGTGGAGAATCATGTGATTTCTGGCCGTGTGAAGAATGAATCGAGAGCCGGTGAATGCCGTGAATGAACCAAGATATTCGAATTCGGCCAATATAGCCAAATTCGCCGTAACAGACTTCTCGTGTTTCCGCTGCGAGTAGCGGGGGTTGAAATTCTCAACCACAAAAACGCAAACACGAGGAGAATCTCGATGAAACGCACATCTTTGTTTATCGGACTTATGCTGACGACTCTGGCTCTGACGACTGCTTCTCGGACTTTCGGTGATTCGAAGAATCGCGGCACTTCGGGTGGAGGGGGCAGAGGTAACAGCGTCAGTGGCAACGGTGCAAGAGTTGGTCACAGTTCAGGTTCTGTTGGTCAGCACAATGGCAACCAGAATGGGAAGACATTGGGCGGAAGTGTTCTAAACAGCATCCGCAATAATCCTGCAAATTCAGGATGGCAACACCTTGGTTCGGGTGAAATAAAAACTGGTGTTCGACTGAATTTGCAGAATCATGGCATCACTTTGCCGAAATCCGGGAATCTCCACAATGGACAGAATCCGAATTCGGCCAACATCCGTCAGCCATCCAACCTGCAGACTAAAATTGGTCACAGAATTCAACTGTCCAACGGTTCGAAGACACCAGCGATCGGAATCAATGCTGCTCAAATTCTAAAGCACAAAGCCACCCACGTTCAGGTGCAGAGTCAGGTTCAGAACATCTGCGGTACAGCACCGAAGCACTTGTGCAATCATCCCAAGTTTTCATGGTGGGTGAATGTCTGTTACAATCATTGCCATGCGAACTACGGTTGCTGGAGCGTCAATCAGCAATACTGGGATTGCTGGACTCCGTGCAACTGGCAGGTCGTTCAATGTCAGCAGTTCAGTTACTTCGTTGGTTTGCATGCGACTTACATTCCTGAGATGCAGGCTTATGGAGTACAGTCAGTGGTTGCTGGTTCTCCGGCACAGCGGAGCGGACTTCTGCCTGGCGATCTGATTGTGTCAGTGAACGGACAAACGGTGTTCGATCCAAATCTGATTAACAATGAATTGGTTCAAGGCCGCCTTGATATGCAGGTCATTCGGGAAGGCGTGGTAGCTCCGATTTCTCTTACCGTTTTTCCTCAACGGGTCCAGACGGTGTCATTCTGATTGATTAGAGTATTTACCTATGAAACTTGCCTCTGTACTTACTCCGTTGTCCGATGAGAACCTGCAGCTTGCCTCTCAGTGCGGTGTCACAGATATTGTTCATCGTTATCCGGGAAAAGATGCAAACGTCCTGAAGCAGGCTCAGGAACGGTTTGCAAAATTCGGGTTAACACTGTCAGTCGTCGAAGGTTACCTGCCGATTGAGAACATCAAGCTGGGGATTGACGACGGCACAGAAATCGACGCGTTGAAGTTGCTCATTCGTCAGATGGCCGATCTGGGCATACGCCTGCTGTGTTACAATTTTATGTGCGGCACGGATTGGTGTCGCACTCGCCTTGATGCACCGGCTCGAGGCGGAGCAAAGGTCACAGCCTTTGAACTCACAGATGCAGAAAAAGCCGTGCGGCTTGGTTACCGAGCCCCGAACTTAGATTTCGACGCCATTGCGAAACGGCTGACACCGGACAAACTTTGGCAGCAACTGGATAAGATGCTCAGCGAATTGCTGCCAGTCGCTGAAGAATGCGGTGTCGTGCTGGCGATGCATCCGGATGACCCACCGCTGCCGGAGTTACTGGGGAAACCTCGCATCATGCACGACGTGGCAGGTTTTGATCGGCTTATGTCACTGGCTCCATGTTCATCGAACGCAATCTGTTTCTGTCAGGGATCATTCGCCACGATGAACGTTGATATCCCTGCCACCATTCGTCACTTTGGGCGACACATCCAGTACGTTCACTTTCGTGACGTCGAAGGAAGTCCCAGTTCTTTCGCCGAGACGTTTCACGACAACGGTCCCACCGATATGGCCGCATCCATGCGAGCCTATCGTGAGATCGGATTTACGGGCCCGATCAGGCCGGATCATGTTCCGCAACTTGTCGGAGAAGATGAAGGCGAACCCGGCTACACGATGCTTGGTCGCCTGTTTGCGTTTGGCTACATGCGTGGTTTGATGCAGGCCACAGAGCAGCGATAAGCGCCCGCTCACAAAGCTGCACGACGCCTGAACGAGACCGCTGTCGTGAGCAGCGTCGTCACAAGGCAGATGGCAGCAAACCAGTCTCCATATTTCACATAGAGCGATTCTCTGGGATCGAGCGGCGCCTGACCAAAGATAATGCCAGAGAATTGACGGCGCCAATGACCTGTCTCAGGATCACGCAGGCCTTCGACAAGCTCCAACTGCACCTGCAGACCATCAAACGGTTCTTTCATGACGTGAATCTCTGCAGGGTCGCGAATTTGGCCGTTGCCATCGATAAATGCAGAAATGCCGCCGTTCACACATCGGACCATAGGCATACGCGTTTCAACACAGCGGAATGCGGCCGTAATCAAATGTTGATCAAGTTCACTGGATCCATGAAACCAGGCGTCGTTGGTTAGATTCACCAGCACATCGCAGCCGTTGCCAGCCTCATCGCGCTGCGCTGCGATTTGTCGAACAAGATCGGGGACAGTATCTTCAAAACAGATCAGCGGCGCGATGCGATGGCCACCGTATTCAAACATCCGGACGCTTTCGCCTTCGTCAATGCCGTAGCTCGATCCAAATGGCGTAAGCTTGTGCAGCCATGGGAAGAGACTCTTGAGAGGAATGTACTCACCAAATACGACGCGATGAATCTTGTCGTAACGCCCGGTATAGCCCAGATCCGGCCGAACGAAAGCGGCACTATTGTAAACTTTCATTCGGTTCTGTTCCGCCACAACGGCTTCGACGCCGATGACTAAAGCAGCACCAGAAGCCTGAGCGTGCATCTCAAGCCGCTTTTGAACATCTTCAGCACGCCAGTTCTGGATCAAAGGATCCGTATCGCTACCATAAGACTGCAACAGATGGCGAGGAAGTTGCTCCAGAATCTGTTTGTCCGTCACGCCGTCTGCGACGGAACGCATGGGTGTGGGAAACATGGTTTCCGGCCAGAGAATCATGTCTGGTTGTAACAGCACTGCCTCGCGAGTCAGTGCGTCGTGAATCCGATAGCGAGTCGTGTTCTCCGCTTCGTCCTGCTTCATGTCCGGTGTGAAATTCCCCTGAATCAAC
>JANOZG010000756.1:0-4964 GCA_031429275.1 Planctomycetota bacterium | reverse complement strand
CTTCAACGCCTGAGAATCAGGCCGGAGTTTAAAAATGCAACGTCCGGTGGTTTGAGTCACGACGATGACTCAAACCTCCCGGACGTTTTTATTTTACTCCGGCAGTTGGAATTAGCTTACGACTGCGGCTACGCTGAGCCTGAGACGGGACCGCCGATTTGGGCAGCCTGTTTGAGAATCCCGCTCTCTTAGCCCACCCTGTTGCATGTCGGAGTCGTTTATGAAGTCGCACGTACATGTCCTGTGCTCGACTTTCTGCCTGCTTTTCATACCAGCAGTTCTGTCTGCGCAAGATGCTCCGGCGGAGTTTTCAAAGCTGCAGACTGAGTACGAAACAGCTCAGGCCGCCGCGCTGAAGACATATTGCCTCGATTGTCACTCCGCCGCTGAGAAGCAGGGTGAACTCGATCTTGAGCAGTTTCATTCCGTCGCCGATATGCGCCGCAACGTAGTTCCCTGGCAGCGTGTCGTTGAGATGATGGATGATGGCGAAATGCCGCCGAAGGATGCAAAGTCTCAGCCAACAAAGGCGGAACACGCCTCGTTGCGGAACTGGGTCCGCAGTGTTCTTGATGCTGATGCCAAAGCGAATGCAGGTGATCCGGGGCCCGTCGTGCTGCGGCGTTTGAACAATGCGGAGTTCACATACACAATTCAGGATCTCACCGGAGTGCCGCTGGAACCAGCTCGCGAGTTTCCTGTCGATAGCGCAGCGGGTGAAGGTTTTACGAATGTCGGAAACTCGCTTGTGATGTCCCCCGCGCTGATTCAGAAGTATCTGGATGCTGGTAAAGATGTCGCCAGTCACGCGATGCTGCTTCCGCATGGGATTGAGTTCTCTCCCAGCACAACTTCACGCGACTGGACAAATCAGCGACTCGATGAAATTCGTAAATTCTATGCTCGCTTCACCGACAACGGCGGCGCGACGGCCGTTAATCTGCAGGGCATTCAGTTTGAAACGAACGGCGGTGGACGACTGCCTCTCGAAGCGTATCTTCGGGCGACACTGTCCGAGCGTGAAGCCTTGCTTGCCGGCAAAACGTCTCTCGCTGACGTTGCTCGCGAACACTCTCTGAACGAAAAATATCTGACCACGCTCTGGACAGCACTCAATGATAAACAACCGTCGCTGGTGCTGGACATGATCCGTGCGCAGTGGCGTGAAGCGAAACCGGACGACACACCGACGATTGTTGCGACCATCACACAATGGCAGCAGACGCTTTGGCGATTCACCACGATTGGGCATATCGGGAAACGCGATGGCCCTAAAGCATGGCAGGTTCCCGCGCAGCCACTCGCGTCGCGTCAGGAAGTCCGGACCAAGCTTCCTGCCCCACAGGACGGTAAGAATATCACGTTGTATCTTGCAAGCTCCGACGCTGCCGACGGTAACGAGCACGACGTTGCGGTCTGGGAGAATCCTCGCTTTGTAGCCGCCGGACAGCCGGATTTGTTGTTGCGGGATATCCGTCATGCGGTCGAAACATTGAATGCTCACCGCGAACTAGTGCTCAGCAGCGCGGCTGCCTGTCTGGAAGCTGCCACAGAAGCCAATGCATCTGAACAGCAATCGACGATTGAAGAACTCGCAGCGAAGCGTAAGATCGATCCATCGGTGCTGGCAGCATGGTTCGCATATCTTGGCATTGGTGCTGGCGAGGTGAGAATTGATTCCTACATGACGCAGAAACTGGAGCGTGCAGAGAACTACGACTTCGTAAAGGGCTGGATTGGCCCGGATGCGTTGAGTGTCATTGCGAATTCTTCAGACGAACTTGTGCGAATTCCTGGTGACATGAAGCCACATAGTGTTGGAGTCCACCCGACTCCAAGGCTGCGTGCTATCGTTGGCTGGCGAAGTCCAGTCAGCGGCGCAGTCAATGTCGCAGGTCGAGTCCAGCGGGCTCATATCGGTTGCGGCAATGGCGTCACATGGTTGCTGGAACTGCGGCGAGGCAATACTCGTCAACGTCTGGCCGCTGGCACAGCAGGCGGCGCGGAGGAACACAAACTTGGTCCTTTTGAAAATCTGATCGTGCAGCCGGGCGATCTGCTTTCACTCATCGTAGGCCCCCGCGATGGAGAACATTCCTGCGACATGACTGCAATTGATTTGACTGTCACCGCGAAAGATGATGCAGCAACTGAATGGGATTTGGCGAAAGACACTTCGCCCGACATTCTGGCTGGCAACCCGCACGCGGATCGATATGGCAATGCTGCGGTCTGGCATTTCTACAGTGAGCCGGATGCTGGCGGCGGAGCAGAATCAATTATTCCAGTTGGTTCGATCATCGCTCAGTGGCAAGTGGCTGCGGATGTGGAGACCCAAAAGCATCTCGCCGAAATGCTGCAGGCTCAACTGACAAATGGAATTGGCGACCTCGCCGCTGATGCGCCTGATGCGGTGCTGCATCGCCAGTTAACATCGCTCAATGGGCCTCTGTTCGCGGTCGTGCGAAAGAATCTGCTTGCTCAGAATTCTGATCTGGACGATGGATCAACGTCGAACTTTGGTCTTGATCCGGCGTTGTTCGGCAAGCGTCTCAATGGTGAAGCAATCGATGCCGCAAATCTATGCGTTCAGGCTCCTGCTGTGCTTGAAGTTGTTATACCTGCCGACATCATTGAAGGTTGCGAGTTCGTTGCTACGGGTACGCTGGATAACGCCATGGGTGCGGAAGGAACCGTGCAACTGCAGGTGCTGACGACAAAGCCAGAGCGACTTTCGAGCCTTGCCGCCGGTTCGGCGACGATCAAAGGTGGCAAGTCTACATGGTCAGATGGTGACAAGCCCGTCAGCTACGATGCTCCGATTATTGTTGGCGAAGACAGCAAATCTCGCGAACGCCTGCTGAACCAATTCAATGAATTCCGAAATCTCTTCCCCGCTGCGCTTTGCTACACCAAGATTGTCCCCGTCGATGAAGTCGTCACGCTGACGCTGTACTATCGCGAGGACGAGCATCTTAAACGATTGATGCTGAATGAAGCTGATACAGCGGAACTTGATCGACTTTGGGACGACATGCACTTCATCAGCCAGGATCCATTGGCCCTTGTTGATGCATACGAACAATTGTGGCAGTTTGCCACACAGGATGCCGATCCGAGTGCATTCACGCCAATGAAGGACGGGATTATGCAACGGGCGGAGGAGTTTCGAAAGCTGCTGCGCGACAGTGAGCCCGTGCATGTGCAGGCGGTGCTCGATTTAGCAGATCGAGCGTGGCGGCGTCCGGTGTCAGAATCAGAACGCGTTCAACTGACGAAGCTGTATCAACGACTTCGCGAGCAGGAACTGTCGCACGATGCGGCGATTCGCATGCTGCTGGCTCGCGTATTCGTGACGTCAGCATTTTTGTATCGTGGCGAGCACGCTCAGCCAGGCAGTGCAGCCACGCCGGTCAGCAACTTTGAATTGGCGAATCGCTTAAGCTATTTTCTGTGGTCATCTCTGCCTGATGCAGAATTGCGGGATGCTGCAACTTCGGGAACCCTCCATCAGCCAGAAGTTCTGAGGTCACAAATGCGACGAATGATGGCCGATGCCAGGACCCGCCGCATGGCGATCGAATTCGGTTGTCAGTGGCTTCACATTCGAGATTTTGATCAATTGGATGAAAAGAGCGAACAGCATTATCCGGAGTTCAAAGAGCTTCGCAGTGCGATGTATGAAGAGGCCATTCGATTCTTTGAGGATCTGTTCCGCAAAGACGGTTCCGTCCTCGATCTGCTGGACGCCGATCATACATTCGTGAACGCTCAGCTGGCAAAGTTCTACGGCATTGAAGGTCTTCAAGGCGATGACTGGCAACGTGTCAGCGGAACGAAAGGCGTGTCACGCGGCGGCATCTTGACAATGGCGGCCACGCTGTCGAAGCAGTCCGGAGCATCTCGCACAAGCCCGATTCTTCGCGGCAATTGGGTTTCAGAATTTCTGCTCGGGGAAAAACTGCCGCGGCCTCCAAAGGGTGTTCCTGTGCTGCCGGAAGAAGTTCCAGCTGATCTCACTGAACGAAAGCTCACCGAGCTTCACAGCAGCGATCCTGCGTGTATGAAATGCCATCAGCGAATCGATGGCTTCGGATTCGCGCTGGAACAATTTGATACGATCGGTCGCTTTCGAGCCGAAGACAAATCCGGCCACGAAATCGATATCGAAGTCGTGCTGCCGGATGGAACGCCCTTAAAAGGGCTTGATGGACTCCGCAATTACCTGCTGAATACTCGCCGCGATGCATTCCTCCGCACATTCTGCCGTCGGTTGCTGGGGTATGCTTTGGGCCGATCTGTCCAGCTTTCCGATGAGCCGCTGATTGCGGAAATGATGAGCCAACTCAAATCGCACGATTACCGCTTCAGCGTGGCAGTGGAAGCGATCGTCCTCAGCCCACAGTTCCGCATGATCCGCGGCGCGGATGCGCCAAGAACAGCTCAATCAGAAGGCCATTGAGAGATGCACATCGGCGCGTGGCCGGGGTTGGAGCGGAGCGAAACCCCGGAGTTCTGCAATGTGGCACAGTGAATTCACCGAGGCTTCCTACGCTTCGCGTTGTCCAACCCCAGCCACCCGCAGCGACCGAGCTAAGTCAGACCTTATGCCTTGAGAATCCGGAAAGTCTGAAACAAATACGTGTCGTCATGCACTCTCTGTATCGGAACTGACGCAGAATCCACGCAGGTGCAAATGCAATGACCAACACCGTTGACCAGCAGAAGAAAGTGAACCACAGGAATAGAGTTGAATGAACTGGCTCGTCTATCACATCGTAAGTGGCCAGTCGTTCGTCACGGGAATCGCTCTGCTGGTCGTCGCGGCTTTTGCGTCCACTCGCACGCAGCCACTGTTCAGACGCGTTACCGTGTTGTCGTTTCTCACAGGTGTCATCGCCGTCGTTGTGTCATCGACCGCAATTCCTTATTGGTATTATGTCGTGGCGGTGATAGTAACGCTG
>JANOZG010000755.1:0-2621 GCA_031429275.1 Planctomycetota bacterium | reverse complement strand
ATCCTGCGCCGTCAATGTGCCCCAGTACCCATCCGTCGGACGCAAACCCGCTGGCCGCGTGAACTTGTAGTGGACATAAGCGTCCAGTCCGGCGGCGTTCTGCATTCGCAGATAATCGCTCATCACATCGGCCATTCCCGGATCTTCGGCCGCTTGCAAAAACGCGGTCTGATACACGCCATTGTTGGCGATCAGTCCCGGGCCGCCTTCGTAGGCCAGCAGGCGAATGTCCCGAGTAAATGCTCGCGAGTAGTCATCGGCGATCTGCTGGTGCCGCAGCGTCGACTGAACTCCAAACGGCAGATTGGATCGCAGGTCGTCCAGAATCTGAGCGGGCGTGGTGTCTGCCGTGTACGTCGCCAGCTGAGACGTGTTCGGGCCGAAGTACGGAGCGATGGCGACGGCATCGAATGAACCACCCAGGTTCTCCAGAATGCGTTCAACGACCCACGAGTTTACGGCCTGACCCCCGACGGTTCGAACGATGCGTCCCGTCTGTCCGGCAAAAACATTCGACCAGACGTCCATGTCGCGGCGAATCTCTCGGCCGATGAATTGCCAGGTCGTGAGACCTGAATTCTCTGGTAGCCGGATCTGCTCGGCGATCCACGGAGCGACTTCATAACCTGGTGCCGTGTTCCAGACTTCGTTCGACCATTCGACATACGCCGTGCGCCCGGGTTCGAGGTTATCGCGAACATACGTCGCAAAGTTTCGCACGTACGTGTCGTCCGCCATGTGCGGCATGTTGAACCAGGGATCCGCATCCAGTTCGTTCGCCAGTTGCACCATGTATTCGACCGCCATGCCATTCGCCATCGGCCCTCGCAGGCCTGAGTTCTGCCGTGCGTCATCGGTGTCGCGACGATCGTTCCAGGTGCGGACGTCGGACGTGTTTGTTTCCATCGGCTGCATGAATCGCAGAATGCCGAAGTCGTCAAGTCGTTCCTTAAACAGCGGATGGAATGGCGAAAACGTGGCACCAGGTTCCCAGCGCTGTCCAGCGAAGCTGTGTGTGACACCGCTGGCATCCGTGTAGTCCGGCATCCAGACGCGGATATCGCGGATGGGATCGGCTTCGCTCATCGAGTTGATCCGAAGATAGATGCCGTTGTTCCCCGGCACCACGTTCAACAGTGCAAAGTGGTGACCATCTGGCGTCGTTCCTCGAGCTGTCTCACGGGCATCAAATCCGAAGCTGAGGTCGCCCGTGCCGTCCCATTCAACTCTGTATTCTCCACCCGGATAGTTTCCGCTCAAGCTGTTAAACATCAGCGTTCCGAGTCGCTGCTGAAGCAGCTGCCCGGCCTCATTGATTCTGGTGTTGAGTCTGGTCGGCCAGCCCGAACCTTCATCGACGCTGACCGGGAACGCGGAGCCATTGAAGTTCGTCTGTCCGGTCACCGTGTTGAATTCGTGACTGATCCACGGTCGTGACTGCTGAAACACATCGGTAAACATCCAGTTCGGCATATAGTCGCGAACGTTGTCAAGGTTCATCCCGATCGCCATCGGCGTGGCAGCCAGAACGACGCGTGGCTCGAGGCCGTCTGCCTCCGCCGCCACACTTAGATGATTTCGCCGCCGACCTTGCCGACGCCAGAAGTTTTGCCGCGAAGTTTTGTTTTGGAATCGCATGATGTTCTCTCCCGTTCAAACCAGCTTCCGACGAACGCGAACAACGCGCTGTCCGGTGGGCTACAAAGAGAAATGTCTCGCGAAATGCTGACCTTTCAGAGAATTTCGGATTATTGACAATTCGGTCTCAATCTGCGGGCAATTTCACATTCGATCGTATCGGCGGCCGTCGCGTGACTGGCAGGCGGTGTCAAGGTTGTGTGGATTGTCGGTTAAGGATGGAACACGTAATTAAATCCTGGAGCGTGACGGCAAGCTGGATCAACAGCGTAATAATCTGCAACCGCTGTTCGAGCGACGGGGAATCTCAACCGAGCTGTGGGTGTTGACACTGGGATATCCTGCCCGTTCACTTCCAATTGGCCGAGCTTGATTCCTTCAGCGTTCCGGATGGCGGATCTGATTCTGGAGCAGCCGCCAGACTTGCGTGGATCGGTCACACCCGAACTCGCTTGGAGATGACTTCGGCGATTCGATGTTTCCGCTCGATGCAGCAGCCATTCCGTTAAATCTGACTCAGGCCCCGCCCTCCTGAGTGATTCTGAGTGAAACGAATTCATGCAAACGTCGGAATCATGTTCGCGTTCAGCGGACTGAAACCTGTATTCGACCTGACTGCGCTATATACTTGCGTTCCTCCAACTCGGCGAACCATATCGATGTCTCTCCGGTGTGTCGGATGAATGGCATGTAGTTCTTCCGCAAGCTCTTGCCTGCAAATGACATAGGAAAAGATTGCTTCAACGGTAAAAATAGATCCCAGGGACAAATTCATCACCGGCAAGGAGGCCACAGGGATGTCTTATTCTCGTCAGGGATCAGTTAGGGAGCAGATGCGATTTCTGAGACGTCAGTTTTTGCAGGACGGAGGATTGCCGTTCACCGACATCCTCTCCGAGGAGCTCGTCTCGCAGGCACTGAAAGCGATCGACGGATACCTCGACAGAATTTATTCGCCGCTGGTCACGCTGTGGGTTTTTCTG
>JANOZG010000754.1:0-4689 GCA_031429275.1 Planctomycetota bacterium | reverse complement strand
CGGTCCTGTTGCCAGTCGGATGCATCCAGTATCAGATCGGTGAAACGCAGCGAATCGTCACTCGTGAAGTCCATCAGCAAAGCGACCGCGAAATTTGCCGTGACATCACTTTCTTCGTGACCGAGCTTCGCTGACAGGTGCGGCACAAGTTGCATGGACAGCGGCCGCACTGACTCCGCAATCAAGTGATACTGATCGGGATGCACGCTGCAAGCTTGCAGGAGCAGTTTTGCCGTCGATGCCATGACCGACGTCCAGCGTTCCATCAGGGATGGATCACTCTCATCTGGCGGAGCGAACCGGGCAAGGATCAGCACGGCGCGGAATTTCTCTTCGTCTTCATATGCAGTCCCATCCGGTTTCACGTCTGACACTTCAAGCCTCGCCCAGCAGTCTGCAGACAGCCGCTCTTGATGCGGTGTGAGCATCTTCGCCGCAATCGTCGTGTCTTCCAGACTCGCATGCTGCAGGGCGTAGTGAAAGGCATCAGTCACGTCGTGTAAGTTATCATCTGCGGTATCGGTCCCATTTGATCCATTCAACGACTGGATGCGAGCCAGTTGGAATAGAAAACGCTCGCGTGAGTCGTTGGGAGTATTCTCAACCGCCGCATGGATTTCGTTCCGCGCGTGTGAACCGAATTGCGTCAGTTCGTCGATGATACGTGGTGCCTCCGACGGAACGGAAGTCCGTAACTGCGAGACGAGCGAACGTACATGGCTACCCGACTGGATTCGAAACCCAATCATGATTGCGATAATCCCCACCAGAGCCGCAATGCTCAGAACTCGCAATGCGCGTCGATCAGCTGCGGCCAGAACGGTGGCTTCCTGAGTCGCCAGGTGATTGCTCGAGATCAAGCAGCGCATCAGCAGCCATTCAGGTATTCCGGGCAGGTAGCGAGGATTCGGAGTGTGACTGTAAAGTGACGCCTGTTCGGACAATCGTTGGTGCAGTCGTCCGCGCAGTGTCGCTCGCTGTCGCGCCGCCAGCCATTCGCGGATCGAAGGCACAAGGAAGTCGTGCGACAATTGCCACGGCACGCGTTCGACGGAGTACATGCCGGAATCGGACCTCGAGCGATCCTGAGACTCGGCGGCCGTGATCAGCTTGAGGTCCGATTCAAGAACGTGCATCAGATCGTCAAAAGTCGATCGGTTGTCGGCATAACCGGACGCCAGGTGCAGGTCAGACCGCAGTCGCCGGCCGGCCTTGATTTCTGTTCCCGGAGCCGGCAGCAGCGATTGCAGAACTCGTCGAGCCGCGTTTTCGTGGAATCGTTGGTTGGCCGGTGCATAAGTCGCGGAGAATGCATCATTCAGAAACTGTGCGCCAATGCCTGCCGTTCCACCGAATTGCCGCAGCGTGGCGGGCGTCCAGTCTCGCTGTCGTACCATTTCCGCAAACAGCGCGAGCCGCACCGGAATGACTTTTCCGTCCGTCGACAGGTTCTTAATCGCGCCTTCGATGAATCGCTCCTGATCACGGCTCAACGGTTGTGGCGGCGATGGCAGCTGTCCATAGCCGCGACCGAATTCTTCCAGCACTCGGGTCGCATGTCGAAGATCGAACAGGTCAATCATGATAACGTTGCGGCCGAGCTGAACGGGGACCTCGACCGCCTCCATAAAACGACTCATTCCCAGCCAGAAGTCGTCCCGGATCAGCAGCACGCACTGAATCCGGATGCCGTCGCACTGCCGAATCGCCTGCACCAGTTCTGTTTCGAGCGGATCAGGATGTGCATGCAGCCATTGTTCAAACTGATCAATGATGATCAGCAGCGACTGGCCGTCCTGCAATCCGCTGCCGGTACGAATCGCGGCGAGTTGTTCCGGAAGAGTTCCAATCAGCGGTGCATGGCAACGACGAATGATCGCTTCCTGCAGTTGACGTTCCGTCTGTTCTCCGGTCGCTTCAACCAACACGGTCTGGCAAGTCGCCGGCAAAGCAGGAAGAATTCCGGCGCGGACCAGCGATGACTTGCCGCAGCCGGTTGGTCCGGAAATAACCCCAACGCGGCCGGAATCTGACTCTTCGTCTCGCTGCGTTGCCCATTCAAGCCAGTGACTGATCACAACGGGAACCCCGTTGCGATC
This sequence comes from Planctomycetota bacterium, assembly GCA_031429275.1. Lineage (GTDB taxonomy): Bacteria > Planctomycetota > Planctomycetia > Planctomycetales > Planctomycetaceae > SXXK01. The sequence continues at coordinate 2,590 of JANOZG010000754.1, read as the reverse complement.
TCGAACGCCGGGCAATAATTCGGGGAAGAATTCCGCGTCCATACGAGTAAACGGTCTCAGCCCGCGCGGGACGACCGTGCGTGGCTTCGGAACCTCAGACTCATTTGGCGATGCCGCAATCTCCTGCGGAATAATAAGAGTCGACGCATGTGGGCTGCCAGAATCGATTGGCAATTCGGGCGCCACCGATTGCGTATCCAGCCAGCTGGAGAGATCCGACACCACGCCGTTCATGTCTGGATAACGGCTGTTCGCGAGCTTGGCAATCATCTTCTGACAGATGCGCCCCAGTTCTGCTGGAACAGACTTCGCCACCCGATCGGCTGAAATGAGTTCCTCTTTCACAACACGTTCCAGGACAGAAGCGATCGGACCGCGACCAAACGCGCGTTCTCCGGTGAGCAGTTCGTACATCACGACGCCCAGGCTGAACTGGTCGCTACGCCCGTCAACGCGGTGGCCCTCGCCACGAATTTGCTCAGGACTCATGTAGGCCGGTGTTCCGACGACATCTCCTTTCGCGTTCGCCGGGGCATCACGTTGAGCCAAGCCGAAGTCCGCCACATAAACCCGCCCATCCTGACCGAACAGCAGGTTCGCCGGCTTGACATCGCGATGCACAATTCCCGCGCGATGCACATGCTGCAATGCCTGCGCCACGGTCTTCACTACCAGCGCGACCTCTCTGGGATTCATCGGTCCCAGGGCCAGCGCCGTAGCAAGGTCACGACCTTCGATATATTTGGAAACGACGAAGCAACGGCCATCGCCAATGACTCCGAAGTCATAAATCGGCACAACTGCTGGATGGTCAAGACTCGCAAGAGTCCGCGCTTCGTTGAGATAGCCGGTTCGAGATGCCGGACTGTCCATTCGACGCAAATGCGGCAGCTTGATGGCGACCAGTCGTTCCAGTTCCTGATCCTGTGCCAGAAACACGATGCCGAATCCACCCTGCCCCAGCCGCCGAAGAATGCGATATCTTCCAATCCACGCTCCTGTTTGAGAATCATCGGCTCCCTCACCGGCTTCTTCTTCAAGCGACAAGCCGCTCAAATCCGCTTCGACGATCTGCGGTGGTTCTTCAACCTTAAGCGGTTTTTTCGGAGCTTCCTTATTCCCTTGCGGTGTAACCTGTGGTTGTTCAGTTTCCGGCCCGTGCGGCGGCAGAACGCGGACTTTCAAGGTCGTTTCATTGCGTTCCGGTGACTGAGTCATCGCTTTGCAGATCCTGACTGCCGAGTTCGCTATGAAGAGGAGTCCGTCGACACATGAAAGTGATTGAAATTCTATGTCAACTCTTCCCAATCCTGTTGTCTGGCGATGATTCTGGTTGCTCAACCGCATTGTGACTACTGCAACGCAGGATTTTCCAGTGCTGAACGAAAAAAATGCAAAGGCGCGGCATTGGACAGATCAACACGGTCGCCGCGGAAGCTGACTGTTCATCTGCACTCGACTGGATCTCCGCAGACTCCAGACCTGGAACTATTGGAGTTTTTGAAAAACCGGCACGACTCGAAAAAAACTGCGCTCATTGGAGAGAGTTTCTCGCACTAATGGCCAGAAATCGCGATGATTCGAACTGTGTTGAGGCATTGCAGATGAGTTCGGATCAGCTTTGGAAAATTTTATTGCTGAATCGTGCATCGGTAGCGATTGAGGGGTTACCCTGCGAATGACCACTATCAAGTGTAGCGTAAATTGAATCGTCCGGATGCAGTCCTTGTAGCAGCAGCGGCGCGCGCTGGTGACATCGAAAGCTTTCGGGAATTGTATGAACGTCATTACGGGCTGGCCGTGGGAATCGCACGTAGTCAGATTTTCGATCACGATCTGGCGGAAGACGCAGCTCAGGAAGCTTTCGTTGAAGTTTCTCGGGACCTTGGAAAACTAAGGGATGTAAACCGATTTTCCGAGTGGTTGGGAACGATCTGTCGTCGAACGGCAATTCGAATTGCACGATCGCAGATGAAGGCCGTGCCAATACTCATCGAGCCCATTGCGCCGATACACTCGACTCATGATTCGTTAGCGAAGATTGAAACCGCATTGGATCGGCTTTCCATCGATGCACGAGAAGTGATTCAACTGCACTATTTTTCCGGCTTGTCATACGACGCAATTGGCCGAGCGCTGGGCATCACGCCGGAAGCTGTTCACGGTCGTCTGCAGCGAGCTCGTCGAGTTCTGTTTGATTTGCTCTCGCAGCCAGACGAAGAGGATTATTGAGATGAACGAACCAGACAGTCGCGACCCGGAATTGCAACTAAAAAGTGCGTTGGGGTCTCCGAATAAACCTGATTTCGATGCGTGGCTACAGCGTTATCCGGGTGCGATGGATGCGCTAAAATCTGCAGCGACCAACCCCATCCGTCGTCGTGCCTTCTCGTGGGGATACGCGAAAGTAATGACGGCTGCAGCTTTGGTGTTCATCGGGTTCTTTGTTTTTATGCTGCCTCAACAACAATCTTTCGCACAGGGATTTCTTGAATTTAGCCGTGTCCTGGGCGCAGCAACGAGTGTTCGATGTCATTGTCAAATGACGGTCTACGATAAGAGCGATGAGAACGTTGTCTTCTATTTTTTG
>JANOZG010000753.1:0-20418 GCA_031429275.1 Planctomycetota bacterium | reverse complement strand
GATCGTCAACGAGTTCCAGAACAATCCGAAGTGCAAAGTGTTCCTGTCCACGAACGCGGGCAGCACGGGCCTGAATCTGCAGGCCGCTGACACCATTGTGAATGTCGATCTTCCGTGGAATCCGGCGGTCCTCGAACAACGCATCGCGCGGGCTCACCGCATGGGCCAGAAGCGGCCGGTGAACGTGTTCATCCTTGTCACGGAAGCCACGCTCGAAGAACAACTGCTGACAACCATCGGGCAGAAGAAAGAGCTGGCGATGGCAGCGCTGGACTATGATTCCGACATCTGTGAAGTCGATCTGCAAAGCGGTATGGATCAGCTCAAGGCGAAGCTGGAAATTCTGCTCGGCGCGTTGCCGGAAGGGCATCTTGACGAAAGCCTGAAACGCGAGAAGGAAGTCGAGGCGACGCGTCTTGTCGAGCGTCGCGAAAAGATGGCCGATGCCGGTGGCCAATTGCTGACAGCGGCCTTTGGTTTCCTGTCTCAGATGCTTCCGGATTCTGGCACCGCGCCATCAACCGAAACCGTCACGCAACTTCGCCAGCAGCTCACCGAAGCCGCAGAAACGGATGATAAAGGCCAGAAGTCTTTGAAGATCAATTTGCCCTCTGAGGAATCATTGACGCAGTTTGCAGAGGCGCTGGCAAAGCTGCTGGCGCTGAGACCGGGGACGTAAGTCCATTGGGCTAATCTACGAGCATTTCGTGGCACACGGATGCCAAAAAACATTTGCCAGACGATTGATTTGCGATCTCCGGGAAAAGCGATGACATGTCAGCACCGCAGGCTTATACTCCGGGTTGTCCTGTGGTCATTCTCCGGTCGCAGGCACTATTGAGAACATGAGTGAGGTCTTGAGCACATGAGCACCGTCACAGCTTCGCCAGAAATTGATTACCCTGAATCCGATGGAAAACCGATGGGTGAGACTGAATTGCATCGTAACTGGACGATTCGTATTCTGGACATTTTCCAGCAACGCTACCGAGGTCAGGCGGTCTACGTGGCGAGTGATCTGCTGTTGTACTACGAAGAGGGATCGCCGACAAAATTTGTCGTACCCGATTGCTTCGTCGTGCGAAATTGTGCGACGCATCTTCGCCGAACTTTTCAGACGTGGAAAGAAGAGCGAGTTCCTGATGTCGTGATCGAAGTGACATCGCGTAGTACGAGCCGAACGGACACGGTGGATAAACCCATCATCTATGAAATGATGGGTGTGCAGGAGTATTTCCTGTTTGATCCGACGTCCGATTATCTGGAGTCCTCTCTTCAGGGATATCGACTGATCGATGGCCAACTGCGCGAAATCCCGCCCATCGACGGCCGACTGCGGTGCCTGACGCTGGGTGTTGATTTATCTGTTCACGATCAGGGTCTGCAATTCATCGATTTCGAAACCGGAGTCGTACAACTGACAGAGGCTGAGTTTGAACAATCTGCCAGACTCAAGGCAGAACAGGGGCAGGAACGCGAACGCGAAGCCAGGGAACGTGAACGCCTGGCAAAAGAACGTGAACAAGTTGCTCGCGTTGCTGCTGAGGACCGAGTCCGCGAACTGGAAGAAGAACTCCGCCGATTGAAGAACAATCAATAGTAGGTGGGACGTGAGCCTTTTTGGAATTGCGGACGAACCTTCGGGCGTTGAGGCAGCCGATGTAATCTGTTGGCAGCTTGTCATGGCAGATGCCTTTCTCATGCAGTCGCACTGGACTACAATGTCTGGCGGTTAGAGTCTTACTCTGAATCATGCGCGCACGATGCTCGCATCTTTTGGGAAGCGAACAACGTGAGCGGCTAATGTGAACGAGCCCGGAGGCTCCCTTGGGTCAAGGGCTTTCAGCCCTTGTTAGGATTCTGTCTCTACGAAACAGGCCAAAATTCGATGTTGATCACCATTCCAGAAGATTTTCGGACGTTCGTTGCTCGCGGTATCGCCAGCGGTAGGTTTCGTTCCGAGGAAGAGGCGATTTGCGAGGGTCTCAATCTGCTTCGAGACAAGGAGCGGAAACTCGAAGCATTGCGAGCTGATCTTCAGGTTGGTCTTGATCAGCTTGACGCAGGTCAATCGACACTATTCGACGTAGAAGACATTAAACGTCGTGGTCGGCAGCGTTTTGCGTCATCGGGGAATAAGGACTGATGGCAGTCGTTTCCGCTTCAACTGACGCCACTCGGGATCTGGACCAAATCTGGTCATTCATCGTCACCGACAATATGGACGCCGCTGATCGCTTCCTCGATCACATCTGGAAGCGGTGTCAGTCGTATGCAAATCAGCCAATGCTTGGCGAGATGCGTTCGGATCTTGGGCAACAGATTCGATGTTTTTCGGTCGGAGGTTATGTGGCTTTTTATCGCCAGTCGCCTGTCGGCATCGACCTTGTCCGTGTGCTTCACGGCGCAAGAGACATTCACCGGCTGTGAATTAGTCAACTTCCACGTGGCATTGTCTCAAAGGCATTGAATCGCACTTCGGCGTAAACAAATCATGACGGATTTCCGAGTATAGAATGTTTACAATCTTTCATACTGCAGACTGGCACCTTGGGCAGTCGTTCTGTGGATACGACCGCGATTACGAACATTGCTGTTTCCTGAACTGGCTGCTGGCGGAACTCAAAGCGCAGCAGCCGGATGCTTTGATCGTGGCGGGCGATGTGTTTGATTCCATCAATCCGTCGGCGATCGCTCAGAAGCGATTGTATAATTTTCTGGCGGATGCTCATGCTGCGTTGCCGAAGCTGCAGATCGTGCTGACGGCGGGGAACCATGATGCCGGGGCGAGACTCGAAGCGCCGGCCGAAGTGCTGAATCGACTGAATGTTGCTGTGATCGGCACGGTACGTATGGATGGTCAAGGAAACATCGATCCCGCGAAGTTTCTGGTGCCGCTGAAAGATCCGGCTGGAACCGTGCAGGCTATTGTGATGGCAATACCTTTTCTGCGGCCGTCGGATGTGCCTCTGGTTCGAAATGCGGAAGATCCGTATCTGGACGGCCTGCGAGAACTTTATCGTCTCACGACCGATGAGGCAGCGATGTTCCGTGCGGAACTCAATCCAGATGCGGCACTGATTGCGATGGGGCACTGTCATTTGCATGGCGGTGAGGAATCGCGAGACTCCGAACGACGTCTTGTGGTAGGCGGTGCAGAAGCGATTGGGCCGGAGACGTTCGATCCGCGAGTCGCATACGTCGCACTTGGGCATTTGCATCGAGCTCAAACGTTTGACGGTGGTCGCATTCGCTACAGCGGCAGTCCGATTGCTTTGTCGTTTGCTGAGGCCGGCTACAAGCATCAGGTTGTGAAGTTAGTGTTTGAGAAGACTCAACGGACAGAGACGACCGATGTCTCAATTCCCCGAGCAGCCATGCTATTGAGAATTCCGGAAAGTGGTGCGGCGAGAATTGATGACGTTATCTCGGAACTGGAAGCGTTGACGTTAGATCCTGCACTGCCGCCCGAGCAGCATCCGTTTCTTGAAGTTCGAGTTCTCGAAGAGGGCCCCGATCCCCTGCGTCGGCGTCGTATTGAACAGGCAATTGAAGGCAAGCCGCTGCGGTTGGGATCGATAAAGATCGAAAGAGTAGAGCGAGAAGACATGGCTGCTCACTCTGCGGCGGAGTTTGAGCATGTGGATCTGAAGGTGATTGATCCAGAGGACATTTTTCAGGATGCGTATCGTTCGAAATATCAGAGCGAACCGGATTTTCGTGTGTTGGAGGCGTTTCGCGAAATCCTGCAGCAGGAGGCTCGCAGCTGATGAAAATCGAGCGCATCACGGTTTGCAACATCGCTTCATTGGCGGGTACGCATTCGGTCGACTTTACGAAAGATCCGCTCAGAACAGCTGGTTTGTTTTCCATCAGTGGTGTTACCGGGGCCGGTAAAAGTACGCTGCTGGATGCATTATGCCTGGCGTTGTTTGACGAGACGCCGCGTTTGAATCAGGTTGGTCGGTTGGCGGATCTGATGAACGGCGAGAAACAAAATGACACTCGCATGTTGCTGCGTCGCAATACGGCGTACGGATTTGCCGAAGTGGCATTTGTGGGCGTGGATCGGCAGCTATGGACGGCTCGCTGGAGTGTTCGTCGCGGCCATAACAAAGCCGACGGCAAACTGCAGCACGTTGAGATGGTTCTGTATCGCGGCCAGATCACGCCTGGTGGCGAAGGTGTTGTTGCGGAAGGCGGCAAAAAGACGCTGGTGAAGGAAGCGATTGTCGACAAGCTTGGCCTGACGTTTGAACAGTTTACGCGTGCAGTTTTGCTGGCTCAAAACGACTTTGCGACTTTTCTTAGGGCGGATGACAAGCAGCGCGCGGAGATTCTGCAGGCGTTAACCGGGACGGAGAAGTTCGAGGCGATTTCGCGAGCTGTGTTTGCACGGTATTCGGATGAAAAGAAATCGATTGATACGCTCGAAGCGCAGCTGCAGGGATTTCGAGCCTTGACGGAGGAAGCTCGGGCGGACGCGGACGCGGTGTTGTTGTCGGCGAGAAGCAATGTCAAACAGTTAGAGATCAGCCTGAAAGAACACGAAGCTCGTGCGGAATGGTTTCGCCAACACACAACGTTTGTGGAAGCGGTCGAGCAGGCGAAGAATGCTCTAGCGGCGGCCGTTGAAATTCGCGAAGCGGCGTCGGCTCGGCGTGCAGAATTGCAATTGACCGAGACCGTCAGTCATGCGGCACGGGCGTTGCGAGATGATGAACTGCGGGCTGCGAAGGCTGCTGAGGCCGCTCGAATCGCGTTGGAGAATGCTGCGTCGGAGCTGAAGTGTCACGCCGAAATGCTGAAGTCTGCAAGTGATCGAGTAGAGACGGCAACCGCGACGTTCAAACAAGTTCAGGAAGAACAATCCGGGGCCGCTCCACAATTGAAACTTGCGCTGGAACTGGACGCGCAGCTCGAACCATTGCGGATGCGAGTTCAGAGCGCTAACGGGGCAATGATGGAGGCAAGGGCTGCCGCTCACGACGCAAAGAAGAAACGTGACGATGCTGTCAGTCGCAAAGAAGTGTTGCTGACGGAGCAACAGATTCTGGAAGAACGGCGTGAACGGCTGGCGGCGTGGGTGCCGTTCGTGAAAGAAGCCGCAACCTGGCGGCATCGACTTGACACGGCGATCGCGGCAGATGCTGAGGCCACCACACTTCGCGACAATCTGAAATTGCTGACCGAGACTTTGCAATCGGAGCAGCAGGAGCTCGAGAAAAAAAGAGCCGAATTGCTGCAAATGCAGCAGCAAGTGGAAACGGCCTCCAAAGATCTGCATGCTGCCGAAACCGCAGAGCGACTGTTCGACGGCGAACAGTTAGCTCAGCGACGCGCTGAACTTGATACCACGCAGAGCGTCCTTGCAACCTTACAGCAGGAATTGGCCGAACGTCGAAAACTCGTGGCCGATGCGGACGGCATTGAAAAAGAAGTTGTCGAGCTGGACTCGCAACAGAGCCAGGACATAGTCACTCTGAAGCAGCTTCAGGATGTAGATGTACACGCGGCCATCCGAGATGCTCAGGTCTCACGCGAACAGCTGGATCGTATCGTGGCGGCAGTTGATGACGATGCGAAGCGATTAAGATTGTCATTGCATCCGGACCAGCCGTGTCCCGTCTGCGGTTCTGAGTCGCATCCGTACAGCCATCATGCACCTTCTTTCGAAGAGACGGCCGTTAAAGCTGCCAAAGATTACTGCATAGAACTGGAGACACGACGTGATCGGCTGAAGAGTGATGAGCAACGACTCATCGCGGGTACACAGTCTCGACTCGATCAGCTTGCCAAACAACAGACGGCCCGATCGAGGTTGCTGGCGGCCATCGCGAACGCTGCGTTTTCGTCTGTCGAGCATCCTGATGTGGCCATGGTCCTGGCTTTGCCCGAAGGGGAACGGCAAGACGTCATGACAATCAAGCTGGCGGCAGTCGCATCGTCACTCAAGCAGATCGCGGCAGATGAGAAGGCTCAGCGTGCTGCGGCGAAGTTGACTCAGAAGTGTCGTGAATCCATGGAAAAGTTGAAGACGCAACATCAGATGCGTCAACATGCTGTCACCGAGCTGGAGACGCAGACGAGTATCACCGCGACGAAACATGGAAGCATTGAATCCGCGTTAAAGAGGGCGGACGCAGCGTTGCTTGACGCATGGAACGCATTGGGCGGACTGTTCAGCGGGTTGCCAAATTCCAAAGACGAATTTACAGCGGATGCGGCAGTATTTCGTGACACTTTTGTGGCCACAACAAGAACTTGCGGCGAGATTCAGGAGCAACTGAGCGCGCTGACGATGAACTTGTTGGCCGTGAACGCCACCATTCAACCTCTCGAAGAGGCGTTGATCAGAGCGAGCAACGCTCTGACGACCTGCAAGACTGAATATACGGCAGCGGTAGGTGATCACGACAAACACTTGCAGCAGCGACAACAATTGTTCAACGGCAGCAGCGTTGATGTGGTGCAGCAGGAGTTTGCAGCTAGGCTGGAATTGGCCGTGAAGGCGGTCGATGAACTCACGGCAGCAAAGCATGCGGCGGAAAAACGACTGGCGGCTGCCGAGGAAACTCATAAGTCCGCAAAGTCACAATCGCAGAGTTCGGCAGACGCTTTGAAAGCGTCTCAAGCATCCATGGCCGCATGGCTGAAGTCATTCCATTCACATGCGCCGCGGACGTTGACGATCACTGAGATTGATCAGATGTTGGCACGCGATGCGGTTTGGTTTGAACAGGAACGCACGTATTTTAAAAGCATTGATGAACGAGTCACATCAACTTCCAGCGCCTGTGATGTTCACCAGCAGCAGTTGCAGCAACACGTTGACAAGCGACCGACGCTCGATAGCGAAATCGTCGTTCTGGAAGCTGAACAACGAGTGAAGGGAGAACTTGAAGCGGCGAGAGTTCTTCTTGATGCCGCCCAGGATGTTATTAAGGACGATGATCGACAGCGGCATCAGAACGTTGAGTTGACTCAGCGGTTGACGCAACAGGTTGCTGTGGCGGAACCATGGATGAAGCTGAACGAACTGATTGGCTCCAAAGAAGGCGACAAATTCCGCATGATCGCTCAGCGGCGTACGCTGGACGTGCTGCTGGGCTTCGCAAACCATCAGTTGAATCAACTGGCGGCGCGGTATCGGCTGGAGCGTCTGCCTGAATCGCTGAATCTGATTGTAATCGACTGCGACATGGGTGAAGAGCGGCGGTCGATTCATTCATTGTCGGGCGGTGAATCGTTTTTGGTGTCACTGGCTTTGGCCCTGGGGCTGGCGTCACTGACTTCAAATCGGTTGCGGATTGAATCGTTGTTTATAGATGAAGGTTTCGGCAGCCTCGATTCCGAGACGCTGGCTGTCGCGATGAACGCTTTGACTCAGTTGGAGTCTCAGGGTCGCAAGGTGGGCGTGATTTCACATGTAACAGAAATGACGGACGCAATTCCCGTGCAGATCAGGATCGAAAAACGCCGCAGTGGCGGAGCGTCGCGGATTGTGATTCCCGGCGCAGATCCGAATCAGGTGAATCCGCCATCAGATTTGGAATTCAATGCTATTACTTCAGTGGGCAAGCCTTCGGGACCGAATCCGGGCAGTTCGGATGAGGTTCACGCAGTGGCGGCTGCGACTCTGGCAATCCTACAACGCGAAGCGGAGCAGGGGAAATCGAAAGTTTCGACGACGGCATTGCGCAGAGAAATTGGCTGCTCTGCCAAAGACTTCAGCGCTGCGCAGGTATTCCTCGGTGATAAGATTGTTATCGATGGTCGTAGCCTGCGGCTGGCAGAAATGTAACTGTCATCCCTTCGCATGATGAGCCCACAACGTCGAATTCGAATGATGTTTCGTTGTGGCTGAATCATCACGATGCGAGCCCTCGATTGCTCGTATCGACAGGTTCTTAATGGCGAGTGGGATAGCAGGTATCAAGTTGTTCGTTTCATTCTTAACAAATCAGACTATTGATATCGACTGGAGATCGACGGTATTCGGCTTGCAGGATATGCGAGGATTTCACAGGAGATTTACGTTTCTGGCGCGCCCGATCTGCAGATGTATTGATTCCCACATCTTCATTCCTAAGCCTTGGTTAAGAGAAAACTCTCGGCCACTTCGGGGGGTTAATAATTCCTTAACAATTACATCTCATGCTCTTCGCGTTTGAAATCAAAGCGATTTTACTCTCGCGGCAAAGGCATGGTGTGAAAACAGTTCAATCTTTGGTGATGCTCGTTGTGTCTTCGATGGCATTAGGATGCGGCACGCCGCCAAGCGATGTTCCTAAAGAGAAGCTGCATCCCGTCATGGGAATTGTCTCGGTTGATGGAGCACCCGCCAAGGGAGTGCATGTTGTGCTGCATCCAGCAGGAAACCACGACGCATCGGTCGTGACACCGAATGGCATCACAGATGAGTCCGGTGTTTTCAAGGTTACGACGTATTCCGTTGCCGATGGGGCACCGGAAGGCAGCTATCAACTGTCATTTTCCTGGCCGGAACCGGTATCGCCGGGTGCCGGTGACTCGGACGATGTCATAGAAAAACTGCCTCAGCAGTATCAATTTGCAGAGTCGTCGGGTGTTTCCCTTGAGGTTAACCCAAAGACCCCGGAAATGCCTTTGTTCGAGCTGTCAACGCTGTAAGTGGTGGTCGTTTTAGTTCTTCTCAGGCCGAAATGCGATCATTTTGCCGTTCGGCAGGCGCAAAAGGTCTGAGTCCAGTCGTGGTTCTTTGATGAGCTCAGATTGTCCTGGCTCGACGACTGAGGTTCCGACGCAGGTTCCGCGACAATTGTTCGTTGCTGAATCACGGTCGTTTCTATTGAAATTTTGTATCAGGTTTTCAATTTTCAAAGGAGTTTCGAATGTTAAGTCAGAAGTCTCGTCTGCGTGGATTTACACTGATCGAATTACTTGTCGTGATTGCGATTATCGCAATTCTGATCTCACTGTTGCTGCCGGCGGTGCAGCAGGCTCGCGAAGCGGCTCGCAGAACACAGTGCAAAAACAATCTGAAACAGCTCGGACTGGCTCTTCACAATTACGAGTCGACCCACACGATGTTTCCGCCAAGTCGCATTAATCTCACCGGCCCCGTGTTTCAGCAGACATGGAACGTGATGGTGTTGCCATTCATCGAGCAGGCAAACATCTATTCCAGTTACAACTTCAACAGGAATTGGTACGATCTTGTCAACGATCCGGCAACGACCGTGCAGTTACCAGCGTTCGTGTGTCCTTCAACTCCGTCCAGCCGGCCTCTTCCGACTTCAGCGTTGTATTCTGCTTTGTCAGGTGGCACTCGAACTGATACTCCACTCTGGGGGTATTCAGACTACGGTTCGATCAACGCGGTTCGAAATGCTTTCATCGTGGCAAGCGGACTTCCTTCGATCAACACGAGAGATGCAATGGGCGGACTCGGTCGTGGTCCGGGTGGTACACGCATTCGCGACATCACGGACGGTACATCAAACACGATGCTGATCGCTGAGGACTCCGCTCGCCCACGGCTTTATATCAGTGGAAAACCGGCGAACAATCCAAAGACCGGAGCCGTAAATGGAACCCCTTTCGTAGGTGATGGCTGGGGCTGGGCTGATATCAACAGTGGATTCAGCGTCGACGGTTCAAATACGGCCGGCCTTCCCAATAGCACAAGCGGCAGCGGTGCAACGACAATTGTTGGAACTTGCAGCATGAATTGCAGCAATGACAGCGAGATGTATTCATTCCACACGGGCGGCGTTCAAACATTGCTCGCAGACGGTTCCGTTAGATTTCTGAGCGAAAATATCTCAGGAGCAACTCTGGTTGGACTGATTACGCTTCAGGGCGGCGAAGTACCAGGCGAATTCTGATTGGCTGCGACCAACAGCCAACGGCTTGTGCTTGTATCGTCGAGATCTGGCATCGTCGTTCTTTATCATGAGTCCACAAGGCTCAGCGTGATTGATGTTTGGACTTAGCTTTGTCAAGATGGCGAGACCCCCATGGGGGCTCGCCGGAACGTGACGTCTAAATTGAGCCCATGATCGATCGCACAATGAGAGAATAGCGATGACAACTGAATTGACCCTCAACAGACTCGTCATCCGCATCTTGTTGACGCCAATTGCACTGCTCCTCAGCGGCATGGCAAGCGCCGGCGAAGTGGAGTTCACAGTCGGTGACCTGATAGTGGCAGAAGGTGGAACGTGGGATGCGAAGAGCAGTCCGCTCACTTCGCCATTTGGTGTGGATTTTAATTCCAGCGGCGACATGTGGATCGTGGAACTGGAAGGCGGGCGAGTTCATAGGCTTGACTCGGCGGGAGAACTGCATCACGCAGGCGGTGACGGTTCAAAGAGCTATCAAGGCGACGGCGGGAAACTGGCTGATGCCACCTTCAACGGCATGCACAATTGCGCCGTCACGCCGAATGGGGATTTGTACATCGCCGATAGTTGGAATCATTGTGTTCGCAAAGTGGATGCGGTCAGCGGAGCAGTTTCAACCATCGCCGGCACAGGGAAGAAAGGATTCAGCGGCGATGGCGCTCCTGCAACGATGGCGACGTTTGATTTTGTGATGTGTATCACGCTCAATCCCGCGACTGATGTGCTGCATATCGCGGATCTGAACAACCATCGAATTCGAGCGGTGGATCTGAAGTCTGGTCTGGTAACGACAGTTGCCGGGAATGGTAAGAAGGGCGTACCGAAAGATGGCGATCTGGCTGCTGAAAGTCCGCTGGTTGATCCGCGAGCCGTTGTGCAGGATGGAATGGGCAACGTTTGGATCCTTGAACGCGGCGGCCATGCATTGCGGGTTGTTGTGCCTGATGGCACGATCAAGACCCTCGCAGGCACTGGAATGAGAGGCTTTGTCGATGCGCCTGGACTGACTGCACAGTTTGGATCACCCAAGCATCTGTGTATCGACAATGCAGACAACATCTACATCGCGGACGACGAAAACGGTGCTATTCGCCGAGTCGATGCGAAAACGCATGATGTCACAACGGTTCTTGGCAAAGGGCAGGGCGATGCTCGGATTCGGCTCAGCCATCCGCACGGAGTCACATGGGAAAATGGCTGGCTCTACATCGTCGACATGGGGAACAATCGAATTCTGCGGATGAAGCCGTGATAGCGACCCGGTGAACGGGTTGCCTCAGCTTTCTGGTCCATCGGGATTCACATTCCGTTGCATATCGAGGTGCATTCGTACTGATGTGGTGACACGCACCGCTCGCCATCAGAATGCAATTTTCTCCGGGAGGTATTTTCCGAGCAGTTCGGCGTAGTACGGGCGGAGTTTTTTCCAGTCGGGAGGTTCCGGCGATTTTGAATACAGATCGTATGGATTGAATTTGCGGACCCACGGCAGCATTTCTCGGTCGTGGTCGTCGCAGAGCCAGTCGTATTCGCATTCACGGTGCCATGCGTAAAACGAGTGGTAGCGGATCATGTACAGCGAGGGTTCGGGAAGATAATCCTTCATCACGTGATACAGATATTCATCGTGACCCCATGACATCAGTATCTGGCGCAGGCCACAGTTCTTTCCGTAAACGCCAAGTTGTGTGCTCAGTTTCGCATCAGCGTAGTCCGGGTTGTCGGCGAAGAACTCACTAAACACGATGCGGTCACTGAAATGGCAGCCGACCGGGAAAGTGTCGCCTACCACCGCCCATTGCGGTTCACCGTACAGGCACAGCACTTTGCCGAGATCATGAATTAACCCCGTCAGCACAAACCAGTCTTCGTGTCCGTCTTTGCGAATGGACTCGGCAGTCTGCAACAGGTGCTGAAGCTGATCGAGGTCGATATCAGGGTCTGAGTCATCAACCAGCGTGTTCAGAAAATCCAGAGCTTCGAAGATGCTCATTTGTCGGCGGTCGAGTCGCAGAAATTCATCTCGCTTCTGGCGGACAAATTCGTAGGTCTGGTGCCGATGGTTCTGGCGATAAAACTCGCGCACGGTATCTCGTGCAGGCTTCTCGTAGTTGCGGTAATCGCTTCTGGCCTTTGCAGTCGGTTCCGGGTAAACCTGTTCTCCCACAAAATCTTCCACGGCCTTAATAACATTCGCTGGATGCGGCTGATCTTCTGATGCGGTTGTCATGTGTGGCTCTGGTGGATCTGGTAACGCAGGAAAGTCTCAAACTCGGGTCGGAGTGAGTGGTTTTACCGGACCTGCCGGATGTTGTAAATTGGTGATCACGTAATTCCGAATCTATGCAGCGGAGATTGAAATGATGATCAGAATTTTTCGCCCCGTATGCACCTTGTTTGTGCTGTCGCTGGTCAGCACGTCACTCCATGCTCAGGGATCGGACGCAGCCACCGCATCCGCAATGCCGTTGGCAAACGCGCATGCGCACAACGATTACGACCACGCTCGGCCACTGCTGGATGCATTGGATCACGGTTTTACAAGTATTGAGGCGGACATCTTTCTGTTCGAGGGACAGTTGCTGGTCACACGCGACGTATTAGATGTCCCACTGGCTGCTTCAAAAGAACGCACGCTGGAAAAACTGTATCTTCAGCCGCTGAAGGAATTGGCAAAAGTCAACAACGGTCGCATTTACAAGGACGGCCCGACGGTCACTTTGCTGATTGACATCAAGGCAAACGGCAAAGCTGCGTATGCTGCGATCCATGAGTTGCTGGCGAAGTATGATTCCATAGTTTCGGTGACGGCTGGTGGCCAATATGCGGAGAGAGCCGTAACCGTGATCATCAGCGGTGATAGACCTGTTCAACAGATCGAAGAAATCGAACCACGACGAGCCGGAATTGACGGTCGTCTCAGTGATCTTGACAGCGACAAATCGTGCGATCTGCTGCCACTGATCAGCGACAACTGGACAAACCATTTTCGTTATCGAGGCGTCGGTGTCATGTCGGACGCGGAGCGAGAAAAACTGCACAGTGTCGTGGCTCGCGCACATAATAAAGGACGTCGCATTCGATTCTGGGCCACGCCAGAAAGCCCTGAGCTATGGCATGAACTCAGGGCTGCTGGTGTCGATCTGATTGGGACCGACGATCTTGAAAAACTCGGCACGTTTCTGGGATCATCGAAATAGCCTGTTTCTGCTCATGACTCTTCAACGTCCTGTTCCTTGAGAACGCTCGTGTAGCGGCTCCAGGGAACAGGCTTAACCGGCAGATCGGCGCAGCGGTGATCGAGCGACAGATCGAGGACGTACATTGTTTCTACAAAAGCTGTACGTTTTCCCGCAGCTCGCAGGGCGGCAATCTTTTCCTGTTCTTCGCGAAAGCGTTTGGCCATTTCCATCAGGGAAAGTATGCGAGCGCCATCGGACCCGTGTTCAACGTGGACCGATCGGACGAGTGTCCAGTCTTCAAACAGCGGCAGGTCTTCCTTGCGAGTCAACAGTATTGTTATCGGCTGATGATGAGACAATTCCACAGGTTCGCAGCAAGCCGTCATCACATACACGTCGTGCGGAAACTGTCCGTTGGAAACTCGATCACAGACAAAATTGGTCAGCGTCTCCAGTAGGTATGAACCTTCGACGCCAGCCATTGAGATCAAGGTGTCGCGCGGAGTTACTTCATGAGCCCGCTGGAGCAGTATGCCAGCCAGGTGGCCGTTTGGAACGACTCGACACAGCTCCGACTGTCCCAACGTGCGGATTCGCAGCGATTTCACCGTACGAGACACGCCGTTGGCATCGACAACCTGAGTTGATTCGATCACGTGCTGATGGATGACAACGGTATCACGCGCATCACCGTCCATAATCGAACGACGTTCCCTCATCCTGCGTCGCCGCGCGATCAAAGCCGTGGTCAGGCTACCCACAAGCATCCCCAGCATCACACCAAGACTTCGTCCGCTCACTTCATGGAGCATGTTGTCCAGCATTTTACACCTCGTTGTTCGCACCAAACACGCATAGCCAGACATCTCAATGCCCGCAGCGTGTTGTTAATGAAGCCAGTGCAAACGGCAGCGGACAGCGGTAGGATTAAAGAAAGTCGCAAGTGCTTTCGGCAGTGTGAGTTGTGTTACATTCGTTGTTCCGACAAGAGAATTGTTCCAGGGAATTGCGACCAGGTGCGAATTCACGGGTATTGACAACGCAAACATCAAAACTGAGAGATATTCTGCGAGCGGTGGAAATTGAGGTCTGGCTTCGGCGAGCGGGGGATGTCAATCCCCTGATTGTACGTCTCAGGAAGAATCAGGGGACTAACGTCCCCGCTCGCCTCAATTCAGCCCGCGCGAAGTAGAGATAGGGAGAATCAGATGCAACGAATTGCCATTATCACGATATGTTTCTTTGCTTCGCGCGCAGCAAGCCTTGCCGATGACGTTGTGCTCAAAGCCTACTTCGAAGAACCGCTCGGCGTGGCTTTGTTGCAGGCGACCGACAGTAGTTCGGGTACCTTAAAACCGGTGGATTTCTCACTCAACGATGTCGGCGGTGACGTGCTGTATCCTACTCCGGGATCCGGTGGCCGCAGTTTTTTTCTATTCAATCCAAAGACCGCGAAATCGATCACGTTTCGTGGCAAAGTGATGCCGCTTGTCCCGGTTGCCACCGTTGACTCCCGTGTTCATGCGGCCTATCTGAATCTTTGGTGGGATGCTTACGTGATTCAGGCTCGCAGAGTTGAAGCCGCGAGCCAGTATCCATTGCAGATTGAACAGTATTTGCTGTCAATGCTGGCGAGGCGTCTGGGTAAGTTTGATGTCAATCTGAAAAGTCAAACATACTTTCCACAGGACGACGTTTCACAAATTGCCGCTTTCTTGACGGGTACTGAATCGATCCGCATCGCGATGCAAAAGGAGTCGCTGTTAAAGTCGGACAATGTTGTTGAAGCCGCGACAGAACCACTACCCGTAGCGACGTCACCACCGCCTGTCCAAATTCCTGAACCCGCAAAAGATGTGGAGGTTGAAACTCTGGCAATGATGGTTCCGCCGGACTGCTTTTACCTGCGATTGGCTGGATACACGGATCTGGCAAAGCTGCAACATCGCATTGATGAATGGGGTTCAGACTTGCGGGATCTGAGTTCCGATCGAGCATTTGACTATCACATTTCAAAGCGCATTCAGGATCAGTTGGAACTCCATGATACGACACTCTCGCAGTTGCTTGGTCCGGCGGTGATCGACGATATCGCGATCATCGGTTCTGACACATTTCTCCGCGAAGGTGCGGGTATTGGAGTCTTGTTTCACGCGCGTTCAAACGAGCTGTTGAAGCAAAATCTCGACATGCAGCGCCAGCAGCGGGCGGCGAAAGATCCGGGAGTGACACTGACGGAGGTCATGTTCAATGGAGATCAGGGAAAGCACTCGCTGCTGGCTTCGCCTGATAACAGAGTTCGTTCATTCTACGTCACACGTGGTGACTTTCATCTCGTGACGACATCGCGCACGATCGCCCGTCGATTTCTGGAAGTCGGCCGCGCACCGGACACATCGTTGGGGGCAACGAAGGAATTTCGTTACGCTCGTTCGATCATGCCGCTGTCTCGAGTCGACAACGCCTTCCTGTATTTGTCGGACACGTTCTTCCGGACATTTATCCGTCCCGATTTCCGCATTGAAATGACTCGCCGCGCACAAAGTGAAAGCGAAATGGAACTCGTTCGGATCGCGGTCTTAGCGGCAAGAGCGGAAGGCCGATCTGCGAATTCGCTGCAGGATTTGATCGATGGCGGATTTCTGCCGAATCGTTTCGGTCAACATCCGGATGGCAGTGTCCTGCATTGGGACGGTAAGAATGTCGTTGATTCCGTGCGTGGAGTTCGTGGTGCATTCATTCCAGTGCCTGACGTCGTCATTCAGAAAGTCTCTCGGACAGAGGTGTCAGCGTATGCAGACTTTACGAAGATGTATCAACGTCTCTGGCAACGCATGGACCCAGCCGTGGTTGGTGTGCGAACTGTTGATGAAGGTGCCGTCGAACGCATGATCGTCGATCTGCATGTGTTCCCGTTTCCGCAGCAGCAGTATGGAATTCTTCAATGGTTAAATCCGCAGAAGACGCAATTACAGCTCGCCCCGATCGACGGGGCGGTGTTCGTGGCGGAAGCGAACCTGTTCAGGATGGAACCTGCAATCGCTGGAATCATGGATCGCGAAATACCATTCAAAGTGAATGAGCTTGATGTGGTTCAGGTAGACCAAAGTCACGGAACAGATTGGTTTGGTGGATGTCGTCCGATCAAACTATTCGAAAGTTTTATTGGGCCGTCTTCTGTTGAATTGAAGGACGGCGAAATCAAGCCAAGTCCGACAACCGGAGACTATTTGCCAAATGGATTTGTGCTGCGTTCAGGCGACTACGCGATTCGGGCAACGTCAGAATTAACGCTGGAACGATTGCGCGGCAACGTGCGGCAAGTCGATGCTGCTCGGCCAGCGCAACTGCGAGTCCATATTGCGGATCTGAAATCGACAAAACTGGCCACCTCTGCTCATGCCATGGCGTGGCATCAGGCAAACCGAGTTTCCAAAGGCAATTCAGCGTTGCTGAATCGACTTGTGTCGTTGCTGCACGTGCCTCTAGCTGACGCTGCTGCAACTGCTGAATCAATCTTTAATGCGACGCTTACAAACCCGCTCCACGGTTCCTTCGAGGCCGACCCAAATGGCGCAATTGTGGCGACGGGAAACACCTCGGTCGGCGACTATCGTCTATCAGTCATTGACAGACTGCGCGGAGCCGAGTTTGAACTGTCGGTCGAGGGCAACGCGCTGATCACGCACTTCGAAGTGCTGTTAGACAAGACGCCGTAGAGCGACATGATGACAAAAAAGAATCGTGAAAAGGTGACATCGCCGCGTCGAATGTACTCGTGGATTCACTTCTGGTTTTTCAGTTCAGCCATCATTTCCTGAAGGTTTCTGACAAGAATGACCGACGCGTCTTCCTGCACGTGGTTTGTGCCGAGCCACGTTTCATAACCGCCGAGTCGATGATGTTCAGGCGTGGGGAGATAGCCGTAACGACCATTGGCCAGTCCGATCACCATGGTCTGCGGGAACGGCGAGGTCTCTTTCAGTTCCAGGCCAATTTCGACAAACGTCTCAAACGGAACGCCGCAAACAACAAGGTCGCCGATTTGAATGGTCTGAAGTTTGACCATCACGGTCTGTTCCTTGCGTTCGGCTGCTTTGATCACATTGCGAGCATAGTGTTGTGCCAGCGGTGGCAGGCGTTTGATTTCTTCCTCGGTTGCTGCCGCCAAAACAATCTTTGCATCGGCCACCTGCTCGTCCGTTGGTCGACGATATTTCAGTTCAACCTCACGTTGCAGCATTCCCAAACGGACTGCGGACTGGTGTTGGGCAATTTTCTGCTGCGCCAGCCATGCCGTATCGGCTGCCTTCTGCGCGACGATTCGGATTTGTTCATAGGGTTCACGTGGCGGTCGATTGACCAGAAACGGAATGTTGTTGATATCGCCCGAAGTGCCGTTCGACATCATCGCTGTGAAGTCATGGTCGGCTCGAAGACGTGAAGGCATGAGTCGCGAAAACTCACCAAAATAGTCAGCAGAGATTTCGGCAGGACCGACACCTCCGACATAATGCAGTGAGTAGTTGGCGAACAGGGCCAGTGGCTTGCGACGTTCGTTCTGCACGGAGATGACTGTCAGGTCGGGATCGGTTGGTCCCGCTGGTCGATCAAGCACGTCGGGACTAGTGCCGGGATTCATCTTGACGATGTCTTGCTTACCAAAAGGATTCAGCGGCATCTTGCCCGGTTTCAGAAACCAGCGGCGATTGAAGACTTCGTCGGGCAATGGTTGAAAGGCCGTTCCGAGCGATGCTGGTTGCAGAGTTGCGTGTGCCAGAACGATCGACTTTGCGAGTCCATCGACGAGCAGTTTTCGATAAGCAACTTCCGGTTCTGAGCCGTCGATAGCGTTCGACTGCGGTGCGCTGTGAGTGTGTGTCGAACAGATCAGCACTCGCTCGACGGGAATGCCTGTCTGTTGCGAAGCGATCGTCTTTACTTCTTCCAGAACTTCCGGCGCGACGCCAAGATTATCGACGACAACCATGGACAGTGTCGTTGTTCCATCATCCAGCACAAGTGCGCGAGCGTGAAGTGGGTCATGGGCACGTTGAGCCAGGTTGGCACTGAATCCGCCAGGCATGTTCAGCGGAAACTGCTGCGGAGTAATATCGACCGCAGCGGCTCCGGCACGGAGCACGGGTGGTTTGTTTTCGACATCCTGAGCTTTCAAAGGCGATGGGCCGAAACTGACTAAGATCACAATCAGCAAAATCCACTTCGACATGGTTGACCCTTTTTGTTTGTTGTCTGGCCTCGCGGCAGCCTCTGCGACTGCACTGTCATTTTCGATTGGTTTGCGACGTCGTAAGTTCTTAGCGGCTTGCTTTCCGAGGGTTCGAGATCAACGTTATCGTGACGGATCATGCCGTCCGGCACAATGATCTGGCCGGTCTTCCATTGCGGGAATCGGACGTTAGGGAGCAGTCAGCCCTCCGCGGAATGCGCGTGGTACTCGGAGGGCTGACGCCCTGCCGCTCGCCAGAAAACGAATCCGATGAGCGACTTTCGCGAGTCCTCGATGTATCATTTTTCCGACAGGCTGTTGTCCGATCATCCCGATTGTAAAACCGTTGCGAGTCAAGAAGGTTAAAATCATGAAACGAACCAACAGGGAAAATTCCAGCCGTCGATTGTTTCTTGGAACCTCAGCGGCGCTCATTGCATCGGGTTTGCTGCCGGCATCCGCCAAAGGATTTCAGACCGCAGGAAATCTTCACGTCAGTACATTTCGATTCGACGTGACGCCGCCAATGGGACATTCATTGTGCGGTGGGTGGATTAAGCCAGTCGAAGCTGTCGATGATCCACTCGAAGCAATCGGATACGTCCTGGCTGGCGCTGGGAAGCCGATCGTCGTTTGTGCCGTGGATTGGACAGGATTGCTCAACAACGCCCATGTGCAGTGGCGACAGGCATTGGCCGACGCTGCGGGGACGACGATCGATCGAGTTGCTGTTCACTGCGTCCATCAACACAACGCTCCGTTTGCCTGCGTCGATGCAGAACAGATTATTCTCGAACAAGGCGATTTGCCGCATATTGTCGAACTGGACTTCTTCCGTCGATGCCTTGATGCAGGCCGTGCCGCCGTTGGAAAGGCCATGAACCAGACAATTGCCGTGACGCACATTGCCACCGGCGAATCGAAAGTAGAGAAAGTCGCTGGCAATCGTCGAATTCTCGGGCCGGATGGAAAAGTTGCGTCGCAGCGAGGAAGCAGCTCAAAGAGTCCCGAACATCACCAGCTTCCGGAAGGCATGATCGACCCGATGTTGAAGACTGTCGCCTTCTACAACAATAATAAAAAACTGGTTGCCAGTCACTATTATGCCTGTCATCCCATGAGCTACTACGGCGACGGACGAGTGAGTGCGGACTTCTGTGGTCTCGCCAGAAAACAACGTCAACAGCAGGAACCGGATTGTACTCATCTGTACTTCAACGGCTGCGGTGGCAACATTGGTGCCGGCAAATACAACGATGGCTCAAAGGAGATGCGGCCTGTTTTGACGCAGCGAATTCTGGACGGTATCACGGGGTCGGAGCAGCGTCTCAATTCGCAGCCGATTCAGTCGATTTACTGGGAGACCGTGGATATTCTGCCACCAAGTGACAAGCGCTTCGACGAAGAACAGATCATGCGTGGCATTATGGATAAGACACAGCCGGTCGTGAATCGCAATCGCCCGTCGTACACCGTGGCGTGGCTTCGCAGAACGGCAGCAAAGATTCCCATCACGCTTAGTTCACTACAGATCAACAATGTCTCCCTGCTGCATCTTCCGTCCGAGACATTTGTGGAGTATCAACTGCAAGCGCAGGCAGCGGCTCCAAACAGGTTTGTCGCATGTGCCGCATACGGCGACGGAGGCCCGTGGTACATTCCAACTGCTGAGGCCTATCCCGAAGGTGGCTACGAGGTCAGTGTTGCTTGGTGTGATCCCGCCATTGATGAGATCCTGACGTCTGGGATTCTGGCCTTGCTTGCGAAGAACGCGTGAAGATTCTGAATGCCAGAATGTTGCAGATTGACTATGGGGGATTGGCCGGAGAGCGTTTACTCGGAAGCCTCTATTATGGGAGGGTGCAATTCCGATTTGCGTGATCAGATAGGAAGTCTGAGTTGAGGTGGTTGTAGAATTTTGGGAGTGTTATTCTTCCATCGGCGTCGCGGAGTTTCGATCTGAGATCCGCAAGGAGGCTGTGTGATGGAGGGGTTGTCGGTGGGCGGTAAGGACGGGGAATTTATTCAGTCGGCGATGGAAATGGTGGTGCGGTTTTCGGTCGAGGTCACACCACAAGTGGCGGAATGGCAGCGTCGGCTGTTGAAGGATCCGGACACA
>JANOZG010000752.1:0-1647 GCA_031429275.1 Planctomycetota bacterium | reverse complement strand
GCCGTGTAGCTGTCATCAGTCGTGGCGTCGATCGTGACCTGTCCGCTGATTGTGGGTAACGCGGATGTCAGATTGATGGTGTGCACTCCAGTGCCGGAAATATTGAATGTGATCGTGTCTGCACCGGCATTGGCGTTGGCATCCAGAATCGCCTGACGCAGAGATCCTGCTCCGCTGTCATTGGTATTGGTGACCGTGTAGGTCGCCAGGATTTCGTCCCAAGTGTTCTGAAACTCTGAAGAAAACGCAACCTGAGTCGAAACCTCGCCGACCTGGTATTCCAGGTCCCAGTCCCCGCCGCGATCCGCGGCTCCCGTGAGGTCCTCGCTGGCCGCAGCGTCCGTGTCGGTGAGCAGGCTGATTTCACTCAGCAATTGCTGGCCTTCGGTCGATGCCGCCAGATTGCAGCCATAAAACAGAACGTCCGCCTTATCAGACATCGAATACTGCCAAGCACTGATCGCGGTGCCGTAGCGATCCAGATTTTCCATGGACAGCAGTGTTGAGCCCAGCTGGACTCGTCCGGCTTCTCCGTGCGAAACGATGTGCAGGCCATCGACACCGTTGTACCGCAGTAACGCCGACGTAATTTGCGCAATGCCGTCTTTATTCGAATCCAGGACCACGAATTCCAGCGTGCGTGAGCTGTCACCCTCATTCTCAGATTTCAAATTTGAAATCATTTGATCCAGATTGCTGATCGACGAATCCAGAAAGACAAGTTCCAGAGTATGGTCTGCCGATTGTGAGTTGACCGAGCTGGCATCGGGTTGCGATTCCTGTGAAGTGGCAGGAAGAACTGAATCTGCGACCAGATCAAGCATTTGCTGGTCATGGATTTGAAAATAGGTCGCGTCATTCGCGGGTGCTGAAGCGGCAAACATCTCTCCAGTGATCTGCGCAACCTCAGCCAATACGGGCGCAACCGCGGAGGCACTGAACAACACCCGTTCTTCCAGATGTGTAAGTTCAAGCGGACGCTGATGTCCAATGGTGGATAATTTGCGAGATTCGTACAGACCATGCTGAATCAGCAGGTGCGTCTGACGAATAAAATTTCGCAGTGACATAAGTAAAATTCCTTCCGGCGACTGCTGCGACCATCCGCACGGACATTTCCGCGCATAGCGAGGGCGCAATTCACCGTGATGAAAACCTACGTCACCTTTCGGCAGGATCTGCCGGTGAGCTAAACCGTCGGGCTGGCGTTGTGCCAATCGACTACGCGTTTTCGACAACGTAAGCAGGAAGGGATGGTTTTGACGGTTGCAACGGATACGTAATAACACGTATGTCACTCCGCGTTGAGTGAAGTTTGATTCAACGACCCGTCGCATGCGGATTTCGACGTTGCGTTGGTTCAGGCCCAGCTTGGGCTGTTCGACAAATACCCAAAAGACCTTACGATACAAGCGTGAGTTTTGTTCTGATCCATGGCCGTTTGTTGGAGCATAGGCTCAGCCAGAATCGCCAATGTCCGAACTTGCGATAATGGTGCTGCGTTTTTTTTCGTGTCTCTTCGTGTTTTTCGTGGCTAGTGTCTGTCCTCAAATGTGTTTGAGCATACAAAAAGCTGGACAATCGGGAAAAAGGCTCCGCGAAGATGAGATGGGAAACCGTAGAGTTGATTGAAAAGGTCAGCAAAAC